>NZ_CP176417.1:908863-1211818 GCF_046245175.1 Lysinibacillus sp. 38-6 | reverse complement strand
TGATTACATTAAAGGCGATTGGCAGGACTAGTAAATCACCCTACCGTATATGGTATAGAGGGTGACTTACTTTTTTTTTGAAAAAGTAAATGACAACGCAAGAATCGTTACAATAAGTGTAGCGAAACTAAACATGAGCGTTATAGACTCATAAACTGTCATTGGAATCATCTCCTTTATCTTCGTTTGAAACGAATTTTTGGAATAAAAGATGACCAATCACCCTTAATAGCTCGACCTACTACATGTAGCAATTATACCAATATTTGCGTTTAATATAAAAAAGCGAACACCTATTCTCTTGTATTTTTATAAGAAAGTTTTTTAATTTGTTATGATGTTTTCTGCCATCTCCGGAAAATCTATCAATGGGTTCCGGTTGCCTTGAAGTTCATGGATAGCTAGGTTGCGATGTTTTTCATAGATAGATACTGGAAAAGATTGATGCCATTTTAACAATAAAGAGACATTCTCTAGATCTTTTTTAATTGTGTTCGGATAGCGAATGAGGAAATAAAGTGTTGCTCTAGCAACGATTCCTTTGCCGTATTCGGGTTCGAATTTACTTTCTTGAGCTTTGCCACAGCCATCTTTGATTCCTAAAATGAATCCTTCAGGGATATAATCGTTGAAATCGTAGTAAGGGTAGTTGCTGCGACTGCTATTGCAAGTAGGTTCGCAGGCAAATAGATGATGCAAGTCTCCTCTCATCGGCTCTTTTTTCTCGAACCATGATTGAGGCACTACATGTTCACAGTTAAATAGATTATCCGTAAAGCTGCTTATTAATCCTTTTGCCTGCATTTCGTGGAGCCGAACGTCCTCCTCTATGACAGAAAGTGGATCCATCCTTTTTCCAGAATAAATGCTTTTTAATGAACCGTTTTCTTGTAAATCAACCCAAGGATACACATAACGGTGCGGGCTGTAGTTTAACTGATTTGTATGTGTTTTTTCAAGCAATGTGTGAAGGTTGTCTAAAACATTAGCATCCATGAATGAAATGCTATGATAGTATTGATTTCTGACTTCGTTATCTTTCTTTTCGTCATAATAGGTTCGATTTTCATTATAGTTTAAAAAGTCTGACTTGGCCGTCTCCCATTCACAGTATAGTAAATTTAGTTTTTCCATTATATTTCCAACGCCTGTGCAAATAATTTTTGGTTGAATACATCCGCTAAGTATTCCTCTGTTGTTAAGTACAGCATTCCATTGCCTTCGAGTTTTGGTGAGTTTCCTAAAGGAATCGTTCTCTTTATTAATTGTGCATACAGCTCAGCCTCTGTCAGATTGCGCTCAAAGTTTCTGTTGGCACTCTCTTTTATGAGTGCAAGTGCACCAGAGATATGCGGTGTTGCCATCGAAGTTCCGCTTAGTTTTGCATAAGTTCCGTTTAAATACGTGGAAAGGATTTCTTCACCAGGGGCTACTAAGTCGACTTCATTATTCGAATTTGAAAAGTTAGAAGATCTGCGTTGGAGATTAATGGATCCGACGCTGATGACTTCATTGTAGCATCCAGGATAGGCTAACTCATTTGAAGAACTTTGTCCATCTCCCTCATTACCAGCAGCACAAACGACTAGAATTTGATTAGTGATTGCTTTTTGAATAGCTTGGTGTAACTCAGGTACATCGACAGAACCTCCGAGGCTCATCGAGATGATATCCACCTTTTGTTCAACTGCATAGTTAATACCATTGATGATCCAGTCGTATTGCCCTGATCCATTTTTATCAAGCACTTTTAAAATCAATAAACTTGCTTCGGGTGCAACACCAACTACTCCGATGCCATTGTTGATTGCAGCGATTGTGCCAGCCACATGGGTTCCATGACCACTATAATCGATGTAGCTATCAGGTTGTCCATCATCATCGCGCGTGAAATTCCGCCCGCCGATAATACGCCCACTCAAATCAGGATGGGTGACGTCGCAGCCTGTGTCCAATATCGCAACAGTGATTCCCTTCCCTTTAGAATTCTCCCAAACTTTTGGTGCAGCAATCAGTTCAATACCTTTTGGCACCACTTCGACCACATCGATCACTTCATTCACATGATACGGAATTAAATGTAACTTTTGCTCCATTTGTATCCCTCCTAAAAGAATTAAGTTTGTAGTGTATTCTTGGTAGTTATCAATATTTTAACAATTCTGAATTTTTATTAACAGTTACAATAGATGTGTTTTTATTCAAAATATCAGATTTTTAATAGTGTAAATAGTATTGGTAACTATTAGTCAATCATGCATAGTAACATCTTAATATTGTGGATGATTGTACTAAAACTAAACTGGGTTAGATAGGGGTAGTAAACTAAGAAAGGAAGAGACTTACGAATTACCATGTTGAACTTGAATAATTTTTGATTTGGAGTGATTTTGTTGATAGTTCCTGTTTTGAAAAGAATTCTATTACGTGGCGAGCCTGAGATAGTAGACGATTTTGTACTCCCTGCAAGTGCAGATATAGGGACTGCTGATTCAGCGGGAGTTGAATATTTTTATTTTAGGATTATAACACCTAAAAAATTACTTTCAATTTTGGGTTTATTGTTTTAAACAATAACTAAACGTTCTTTGACGGCTAATTGAACTAATTTTTGCAATAAAAAATATATATGCATAATAAATAATTGTCAGTAATGATGCAATTTTATATTAGATAAGGTAAAATATGGATGAGTTTATTTTGCACTTAAGGAGAATAACAATGCCAGTCTATAATAAGTTAGTGCGAGATAAAATTTTAGAAATCATAGAGGCGGATGGATTATCGTATAATGCAAGAGTGTTAGAGCCGCAGGATTTTCTGGAAGAAGTGAAAGCGAAAATAATAGAAGAAGCGAAAGAGTTTCAAGAAGCAAAAACGATACAAAACAGTGTAGAAGAATTAGCAGATTTGTTAGAGCTCGTCCATACGGCGATAAATGCATTAGGAATAAGTTATCAAGAATTAGAAGAGATTCGTGCGCACAAGAAGGCTAAACGTGGTGGGTTTGAAAAAGCGATTTATTTAATAGATGTTAAAGATCAATAAATTTTGTAGAGGTGCCTAGCTTGATGAAAACCATGCTGTAAGAACTTGCAGTCATCCATCTTGTCTTGCTAAGCAAAAAGAAGTAAAAGGACAAAACGGAATGTATTATTTCTATACAGAAGAAAATGTCTATATATTTAATGCGAAAGATGGTAGTTACGCAAAAAGAATACATGAAATCATGTTTTTTAATGTCATAATTCAGTAAGTATTCAGTAAAAATGGAACTATTTGTATTCCTAGACGTCTAATGGCTTAATGATAAGTAGTCTACATTGAAAGAAGGGGGTTTGTCATGATTGGCTTACTGAATGTCGGGAGTATAGGGTTAGGATTAGTTGCATGGTTCCTTCCAATAATTTGTCTTTTACAAGTAAAAAACATAACCTTTAAAAAATGGGGACTACTTACTTGTTTAAGTTTCAGTGCTTGTGCTATTGCACTTATATTTCAAATGTATTATAGCTATGATCTTGTAAAGAATGAAGATTGGAGTGCCCTTTTAGACACATCAGAAGCGGTCATATACGCTGCTACTGTTCTTCTAAGTGTAACGATTTTATTAAATAGTATAACGATATTTGTATTTCAAAAAATGCTTCAAACGCGTGAAAGCGGCCAAATCCTTAATGATTTAGAAGTATGAAGGAGAGCAAATGATGGCGGGGAATCATTATTTTCCTCGAGCTATGCAACAACAAAGTTAAATATTTAATAGTGCGGACTTTTTCGCAGGCGAATGGAGCCATTTTAAAGGGGAGTTGTTTAAGCATTTGGCCACAGTGAAAATAATTGAAAGGACAAAAACGATGAAAAAATCTTATACGAAAATTGAAAAGTTAAAATTTATAATTTTTTTAGTCGTTTCTATATTGATGGCAATATTAGTTTTTAAATATGATCATTTCAAGAATATAGTTTTGACATTCTCAATTACAATGATTCTTATAAATAAAATACGAGATGCAAAAAAAGACAAGAAACCAGACTATTTATCAATAGGATTATGGTTATTGTTAACTTTGACAGCGCTGTTAATGACCGTTATGGATTTTATTCAACCTCCAACTAATCAGTAAATATATAGCGTAATGTGCCTGTCGCTAAATAAAAACCATTGGAGAATATTGTGCATGTTTCGGGAGAAAATATCCGGAAACACTATTTATCGAGCGATAAAATTGGCTAAATATAGGCTGCGTACAATGTTATTTGTAAGTGTCCTACTGTATGGCATAGTGAATGAAACAGTATATGCCATGGAAGATGATGCACCGTAACCATTAGAGGAATTTCTTCCTCCAATAGGATACAAAACGATTGAAGCTGCATTACAAGATTTTGAACAACATGATGATCAACAGCTGAAGCTACCACTAAGAGTGCCACCAATAAGTTTTACACATCAATTCGGTAGGTTTAATACAAGTCATTATTTTGAAGTGATGCTCATTAATGAAATTACGCCGCAACATCATTATAAAATCGATGTAAGACCACTTAAAGAAAAAAATCCATTTGAAAAATATAGTTCCATTGTCTTGCCGTTAAAAAACGGCCATGATGCACTTTATATTGATCATGCACAAATAGGCTTTAATTTATTGGTTATCGAAAAAGACAACTGGCAATATGTTTTTAGTATCGATAAAGATGTGGCAGATAAAGTAACAGCAGAAATACTTGTGGAAATTTCCAATTCAATTGACTATTGAAACCATTTTTAATAGGGGTTGCTTCGGCAGCTCCTTTTATGATTGAACGGTAATTTTTGAGTATTTATGATCTATGGTATAATTGTAATTATTTACTATATATTGTGAGGGAACATATGAACAATTATCAATTACTTCGTATAGGTATGTTGATTATCCTATTATCAGGTTGTAACGTATTTTCGACAAAAACTGAAGAACCACCAGTAAAAGAAGCAGCGCCTATTAAAACGACCATTGATCTAAGTAGCGAGGAAAAAGAAAAAAGCGAAGAACCAAAAGTAAGTGATCAACCTATCCTAATTGAAGCAGAAATAGCAGCACATACAGGAGATAATGAAAATTATTTTACTTATGAAGGAAATGTGCCTTTGAAAATTGCTTTAGTGAATACGGGTACAGAAACCTTTTTATACACCTTTCGACATGCTGACAACGAAACGATTGTAGCACAAGGTATGTTGAAAAGTGATGAAAGTTTCAATAAGGTATTTGATGAATTGCCCGAAGGAGACTATGTTCTTTTTTGCGTCGTCGCTGATGAAGAACCGCCAGCAGATATAAAACTAAAGGTAAAGGTAGAATTGCTTAATGAAACGGTATGAATAGAATTGTCTTCAAAGATAGCTGATGCTATCTTTTTTCTTTCAGTTAAGCATTACTTTACTAAAAACGACCATACTATAAATAATGCCTACAATCTTTTATTCTCAACTGGAAAAGGGGATGTATTGGTGAAGAAAATCGTGCTATTGTCGATACTGTCAGTTGTCGCAGTGAATTGTATTTCGTTCGTGGTATTTGCCAATGAGCAACCAGAAGAAGACTTAATGCAAATTATTAGACCATTTATGCCAGCGAATTCGTCACTTATAAGTCCAGATAAGCCTTTTTCTACAAAGTCTGTTCAACTTTATGATTTTAATCACGACGGACAAAAGGAAATCATTTTTACTTATGAAATAAAAGCAAAGCATCAACCTGCTCCTTCGCAATTTGGTGCAATCGTTTTACAAAAGGACCAATCACATTGGCAAAAAGTGTGGGAAACATCCAAGCAAGGAGTAGATTTGGACTTTTCAGCTTTAAAAGACATGACTGGTGATGGTACAAAAGAGTATTTATTTGGTGTAACAATCGGTGCCTCCATCGGTAGCGAGCTTGAAGTTTTCCAATCACTGAATAACGCATTTAAAAAGATTGCGGATATTCCTTATCATAAAATGGAGTTTGTTGAAGGTACACAAAAAGTGGCAATTGCCATTTGGCATTTATACATTGGAGATAGTTACTTAGTTGAGGTACTTCAATGGAATGGTGAAAAATTCGTTTATAACGAAGCGTCCTATGCGAAATATTATCCGCTTATCGAAAACTTTTATATCGATAAAATTTCACAAATCGATGCTTGGTTTTATTGGTATTGCCTTGCAGACGCTCAAATTCAAGCAAATAAATTTAAAGAGGCGTATCGTTCCATTCAAGAGGGGACTGCATTAGCTAAAGCCTCTGCTATGCATGAGGTCATCCATTATTTTAATGAACTCACAGACAGACTAAAGAATAAAAAAATAAACGCTAGCCTTTTCATATAATAAAACTATTTGAAGATAGAAAAACAAGCACGCAATTAAGCTAACACGTGCTTGTTTTTTTATGGATACAATACGGTGTTATGTTGAACAATTTGATTGTCTAGCGGAAAAGAACTTTCAGCCCCAATTTATTGCTTTCCAAACTTTGCGATTTTTTTAAGATAAAATAGGCCAGCTGCCATAATTAACATTCCCAAAGCTTTATAACTCAAGGTTTTAAATGTTTCGTTATAGACTGTTATACTCATAAAAAAAGAACCAATAATAACAAGTATTATTCCTAAAATACTGTTCATTATTTTCAGAATCATTTTACACTCCTTAGAAAGGCCATCATGTATTATTCATAAGACTTATAATGTTTTAATTGTTCTATAGGTAACACGGTACCGTCTATCGTATAATGTTCGAACTGACCTAATCGATCTTTACGATGGACAAAATAAATATAAACAACATTTGGTTCGTCATTAAAAATCACATTCACAGAGTAGTTAGGTAAGCCCCCTAAGTACCATTTGCAGTCAATAGACTGTATTTCTTCCTCTATATAGTGAATTTCTTCTATTAAATATTGGCGAATTTTATGTTCATACAGTTGCTTTTTCAGCTGCACTGTAACATATGGAACGAGCATGATAAGGAGTATGGCGACAAGCACAATTTTTTTTATACAATCGCTCCTGACTAGTAAATAGTAATCGAGCTATTCATTTATGTATATGAAGATGAAATTAGGAGGGGCGACAATTCCATATTATTGTTGAACGATGTCATAGACAATGCTGAACGAGATATTGAGTTTAAAGGAAACCCAAGACTCAAAAATCCTATTTATTTCTTTGTGTAAATCGTCCTTGTCCATATGATGGTCAAGTCCCAATTGCTCAAACGTAAAAGTTTCTAGTATTTCTTCATTATATTTAGTGTTAACAGCAAACGTTATGGTTTGATTCAATGATAATTCCTCCATTGTTATTAAAGGAGAGGACTTACCTTTATGGATCATCGCAAGTCCTCTTTTTATTACGTTATTATAGCTCTATAGATTCTTTATCTACAGCTTGTTCGTCATTCAGTTGTTTCTTCTGGATATATAGAAGAAGAAGCGCTTGGGCTGTCATCGTCAGCACGATAAATAATAAGTGCGTATTAGAGTAGAACAATTTTGCGGTAAAGTAATAAATCGGTGCTGATGATAAGTAAGAAATATACTGATTTTTAGTTATTAAATAGATAATAGTAGCAATACAAAGCGTAACGACTATTAGCTCTAACGTTTCACCGATTAGTATGCTATCGAAATCAAACAGTAAATCGCTTATATAGGACATGTCTTGTTCACCTCACTTTTCTCCGTTTAATACATATTTACAAAAAAATTGTAACATAACAGCCTGCTATTTGGAATCTATTGGTAAAAAATAAGATTTGACAATTCTTCTCTTCACGCATTGAATTGCTATGTTCCTATTGTCTTTCTTCAATCAATCTTGTTGTATATAGCTAATGTGGAAAGCATAGAGTGGGGCGCTATCAATAACTTGCATGCATTTAGGGAATGAGAGCATATAAAAACACAAATGGCGTACGTATTATCGCATACTATAAAATAACCATTATTTCATATGGATGTAACATGTAATACATGACTAGAAGATGGTAGGAATACCCGTTAAAAGACAGTTAGTTGTCGTTCGTTTCATGCCAAATTGAGCAAGAATTATAACAGGTATGTTAAGAGGAAGGGGGGACGCACTTGGTATCCATTCGACAAAAATTAGTATCTGCGAATCAAGCTGCAAAAGTGACAAATGGTAAAAATAATGCCAAAAAATATATTGTTGTACATGAAACAGATAATACGAGTGCAGGAGCGGACGCAGATGCCCATGCACGACTACAACTAAACGGGAATAGTAGAGATGCCAGTTGGCATTGGCAAGTAGATGATCATGAAGCCATCCAATCTTTTGAACATTATTGGGAATGCTGGGGAGCTGGAACATACCAAGGAAATGCGCAAGGTATCCAGGTGGAAATTTGTGTGAATAGCGATGGCGATTTCAAAAAGGCGGTCGAAAATGCGGCCAGTTTAATTGCGAAAATACTAAAGGATGAAAATATAGCCATTCAAAATGTTGTACAGCACCATTATTTCAGTGGGAAAAACTGTCCGAGAAATATCCGTGCAGGGCAAATCACATGGACTAATTTTTTGCAAATGATCACCAGTATGGAAACGCCAAAACCAGAAAAACCACCAACAGAGTCAATGAAATATCGTATTGTCACAGGCACATATAGTACTCGAAATGCAGCGTTAAGTGTTTTAGACATCATGCAGAAACGTTTTGGCTGGGTTGCCTATATTGAACAAGAAGGGACAAAATACCGTGTGAAAACTGGTACTTTTACTGGCCTGACCGCTGCAAAAAGTGCAGACAATAAAATAAAAACTGCTAAATTAGCACAAGTGACATATATTATCGAAGCATAATGTTAAATCCTTTAAATAAATGAGTATTTTAGTTGACTGCTAATAGGAAATGAGTAAAATAAAAAGACAGTACTATTAAATATTAAAACTTAGCAGCTAAAAATAGTGCCTCAGGATTGTATCTGAGGCACATTTTATTGATAAATTGTCAACGTGGAAGCTTTTGAAAGACATTTTCTATTTCATAGAGAATAAAAAAGTACTTTTTCAATGTACAATTTTATGAAGTTAGTAGAGAAACGAGTGCTGTCATGAAATTTTGACACGCTTTTTCTTTTCGTCTTCTCTATAACCTGTTAAGATGGTAATAGTGTGACAACAAGTTAGTGTATATGAGAGTGGTGACAATCAAGATGGATGAACAGAAAAAAGATGGTTTAGAACAACAGCAAGAGCAAACACCGCAAGTAGAAGTAAAACCAGCGGGGCAATTTATTCAGATGAAGCCGTTTAAATTTATTATGCTGATGTTCTTTACAATCTTAATTACCGCAGGCTTAACTATTTTTGCGTTAACTTTCGGTGAAAAGAAAGTAGTAGAAGTAAAAGTTCCGATTGAACGTGCGGAATTTACAAAATTGTATGAAGCATTTGATATGCTGAAAGGCAAATACTACAAAGATATTGATGATGAAAAAGTAGTCGACGGTGCCATCAACGGCATGTTTGAAGCATTAGAAGACCCGTACTCTGATTTCATGGTAAAAGATGAAGCAGAACAGTTTAACTCTGGATTATCTTCAAGCTTCCAAGGAATTGGCGCTGAAATTCAAGAACGTAATGGTTTCATTACTGTTGTGTCACCTATTAAAAATTCACCGGCTGAAAAAGCGGGATTATTACCAAAAGATATTATTTTAACTGTAGACGGCAAAAGTATCCAAGGCTTTAGTGCTTCAGAAGCGGTAGCGCTTATTCGAGGCGAAAAAGGTACGCCTGTTAAACTAACAGTGAAACGTGGCGAAAATGCCAAACCAATTGAAATGACGATTATTCGCGATGACATTCCTGTAGAAACGGTTTATGGTGAAATGCTAGATGGTGATATTGCGCATATTCAAATTACTTCATTTAGTGAGAAAACAGGAGAAGAGTTAGAAAAAATGCTCGCTGAGTACGAAGGAAAAGGCATGAAAGGGATTGTCCTTGATTTACGCCAAAATCCAGGTGGTTACTTAGATGCAGCGGTTGAAATTTCGAATTTATTTGTACCAGAAGGTAAAGCGATTGTACAAGTTCAGCAAAAAGATGAGGAGCCAGTTATTACAAATGCGGTTGCAGGGAAAAAATATGATTTACCTGTAACAGTACTAGTTGATAATGGTAGTGCTTCTGCTTCAGAAATCTTAGCAGGTGCTTTAAAAGAATCAGTTGGTGCTAAAATTGTTGGTGAAACATCATTTGGTAAAGGGACAGTGCAAAATGTTACACCTTTAAAAGATGGCTCGAACTTAAAATTCACTACTGGAAAATGGTTAACACCTAACGGTAATTGGATTAATGAAAAAGGAATCGAACCAGATGTAAAAGTTGCATACCCTGCCTATGCTTCCTTACCTATTTTAGATCCTACGATTGAAATGAAAGATGGCTTACAATCAGATGCTGTCAAAGTAGCTGAAGAAATGCTTGAGGTGCTTGGCTATGAACCTGGGAAAGCTGACGGTGTGTTTGATCAATATACTGAACGTGCAGTGAAAAAACTACAAGCGGACAACGAGCTTGAAGAAACAGGCATTTTAACGAATGAAACAACGTATGCATTAATGGATGCGTTACGCGCGAAAATGAAATCAGAAGATCCTCAACTGTTAAAAGCTAAAGAACTTGTTTCTGAGGCGAAATAATAAACTGAGGCCATTACAAACTAACACAGCAGCTGTCGCACAAGTCGTCTCGTACGACGAATGCGGCAGCTTTTTTATAGGAGGAATTTATTGTGAAGGATGTATATTTATTTAGTGGTTTTCTCGGCAGCGGCAAAACATCAATGCTGACAGATGTTATTCGACAACTAAAGGAAAAGGGCTTAAAGCCAGCTGTGATTATGAATGAGCTTGGCAAGTTGCCTTTTGACTCACAGGCAGTAGAGGAGGACGTCCCGTTAAAGGAGATGTTAGAAGGGTGTATTTGTTGTTCAGGAGCTGAAAAAACAGAAGCTCAAATTCAATCTCTACTATTAGATAGTGAATTTGATGTCCTTATAATTGAAACAACTGGAGCGGCACATCCTGTAGAGGCATTGGATGCAGTTTACTCGCCAATTTTTGCTGAGCAATTAAATGTTAAGGGGATTGTCACGGTGGCAGACTCCAAGCTATGGTTAAATCGAGAGACGCTGACGCCACAAGTTCGTACATTGTTTATGGAACAAATTCGCCATGCTCATTTATTATTGGCCAATAAAATGGATTTATTAAGCGAAGCGGAGCAAGCAAAGGTTGTCTATGAGCTCCAAGGTTTTAATCCGCATGCGTTTATTTTGCAAACAACAAATGGGCGGGTGCCGTTGTCATTGCTGAAAGGTTTAACAGCTACAGTACAAATTGACAAAGAAAACATTGTGAAAACCCCGATTTCTTCCATGCATTTAGCGTCACGATTAGTAGAATTCGACGGTGTTCACTTTACACAAGCGCAATTTGAAGACTGGGTACGTGCCTTGCCAGATACAGTGTACCGTATGAAAGGCTACGTTCCGATTGAAGGGGTGAAAAACCCAATGTTGTTTCAATATGCTTATGGCATGGTACAATGGCTGCCAGAGTACATTAAAATGCCAGCTAAGCTTGTGTTAATCGGTGAAGATGTCGGAAGTGTTGTTGTACCTGGAATCGACTAACAATACATTTTTTATAGATGGTGTATACACATATTTTCAATGAATCTGCTTGTGTTGTTACTGAATGGCCTTACGCTATACAGTAGAAACCGAGCAGTTTTTTTGTATCCAACCTATTTCTAGTAAAAGTTTGCTGGAATTTTTCTTAGAGGAAGGACAATTTTAGTACGAAAAATAGACAAAAGATGAACAGATTTTGCACAGTGTCAACCCCAATTAAAACGTAAGTATTTCATAGCATGGTGAAACATGCTAAAAATTATAACAAAAAAACCCCTGTTTAACGGAAACTACTTCTCTATTGGGCAAGCTAGCAGATGATGGCAAGAATTTTAATAGAATCATACTTTACGATAGGTTGCAGATAGGAGGAATTGCAAAATGAAAAAAACACTTACTGCAATTTGTGCAACATTTCTTTTAGCGGCTCCAATTCAATTGGCTTCTGCTGCTTCCAATACGACAGAAGGGAACACAGCAAATCAAACAACGAACTGTCAAGTTTACTATTATAATTGGTCAAATCACAAGTGGGTTGTAACGAAACCACAAACGACAACACCATCTAAAGATACGCAAACAAATCAACAAACAAATCAACAAACAAATCAACAAACAAATAAACCAACTAATCAACAAAATAATACAACGACAACACCACCAACTACTTCGAAGCCAACTACATCTACATCAGATGTCAATGCTTTTGAACAAGAGGTTGTCAAATTAACAAATGCTGAGCGTACGAAAGCTGGTTTAAAAGCTTTACAAACGGATGATAAATTAATGGCTGCAGCGAGAGAAAAATCACAAGATATGCAATCAAAAAACTATTTTTCACATACGAGCCCAACATTCGGTTCTCCATTTGATCGTATGAAAGCTTTAGGGATTACGTATAAGAGTGCCGGTGAAAATATTGCCCAAGGTCAACGTACACCACAAGAAGTTGTACAAGCTTGGATGGATTCACCAGGTCACCGTGCAAATATTTTAAATGCGAATTATACACATATTGGTGTTGGTTATGTGAAATCAGGTAACTACTGGACGCAACAATTTATTCAAAAATAAAGATGCGATTCGTTAAATAAAAGCAAATAGGGTGTCCAATAAGTCGTAATTGGCTTATTTGGGCGTCTTTTTTGTTTAGTTGAACGACTGATGGTTCAGTAATTCTTAGTGCACAATAAAAAAGTGTTAAATTGAACATAGTCGTCAATCTAACACTTTCTTTTGTTTTTTAGTTTCAGTTATTTACTGCAATACATATTTTCTTTGAACAAGTAATAAACGAATTAATAATGTAATGGCTCCTGCCGAAAGGCCCGCTACAAGCCCAATCCAATAACTTACTGGGCCAAGGTCGGTGTAATTAGCGAGTAAAAAGCCTGTAGGTAGTCCGATAATCCAATAGGAGATGATGGCCATAATGAATGTTATGGTAACATCTTTATACCCTCGTAAAGCACCTTGAACGGGTGCTTGTATCGAATCGGACAATTGGAAAATGGCAGCATAGACTAAAAATTGCTGGGCGTATTGTAAAACCAATCGATCACTTGAGTACATTGTAGCAATTTGTTCGCGCAATAAGTAGAGTATGCAAGCTGAGAAAAAGCTAAATAAAATCGCCGTACCTACGCATAAATAACTATAAAGCTTCGCATCGCGTAAACGACCTGCACCAATTTCGAATCCTACTAAAATTGTTACACCCATTGATATACTAAGAGGGACCATATATAACAACGATGTAAAATTAATAGCGATTTGATGAGCTGCAATAATTTCAGTACTAAAGCTACTCATCATCATTGTCACAGCAGAAAAAATACTTGTTTCCGCGAATAAAGAGATACCAATAGGCACACCAATTACTAAAATCTCTTTCCAGCTTAACCAAGTTAGCTTAGACCACTCGCGGAAAATCGAAAATTGTTCAAAAGGCACTCGTTTTGCCACAATCCAAACAGTGATAAAGAAAATGAGCCAGTAAGTAATGGCAGTAGCAACACCTGCGCCAACACCGCCCAGTTCTGGTGCACCAAATTTACCGAAAATAAAAATGTAATTTAATAAAATATTTATCGGTGTTGCTAGCAGCGTAATAATCATCGTGACACGTGTTTGACCTAACGCATCAATAAAACAACGTAGGACAAAAAATAATAAAAGTGGTATCAGTCCAACGCACATTGCTTGAATATACGATTTAGCAATGTTATGTACAGCTTGTGCTAATTGCATATTGCCTAAAATCCAATCGAGTGCAAAAAATAAAAAGATAAAAATAGCGGCAGCAAGTACAAGGGCCACATATAAGCCTTGTTGCACAGCTTTTTTCGCTGCATGTTCTTTTTTAGCACCAACTAGTTGGGATACAATCGGTGTGATCGCTAATAAAATTCCTGAAAGCCCCGTATAGACAGGCATCCAAATAGAGGAACCAATCGATACACCGGCTAAATCAGCTGTACCGTAACGACTAGACATTAAAATATCAAAAAATGATATAAGGTAAATGGCTACTTGCGTAATTAAAATGGGCACAATGATTTTTAAAATTAAAGCATACTTTTGTTTTAACGTAATGGTTTTGTACATGTCAGTTACTTCCTTTGTAAGCATAATGAATTAGTATATCATAGAGTAGACATAATATGAGTGAAAAATTAAAAGCTTCATCTATATCTTTTCAGTCGCATATAGTAAAATAAAAGACTGTAAACAAAAAGTAGCGATTTGCTGCTATGGCTTTTAAGGAATAGGAGAATTAATGTGAAACAACAAACAATCATTTTAACCGGTGGTGGGACAGCAGGCCATGTATCACTTAACCAAGCGATATTACCTTCTTTACTTGAACTGGGTTATGATGTCCACTATATTGGTTCTGAGCAAGGTATAGAAAAAGAATTAATAGGCGAGGCATTTCCTGACGTTCCGTTTTATGGAATAGCAAGCGGAAAATTGCGTCGTTATTTCTCTATGAAAAACTTTACAGATCCTTTTAAAGTGCTTGCTGGTGTTATGCAAGCGTTTAGAATTATCAAAAAGGTGAAACCAAAAGTTATTTTTTCTAAAGGTGGATTTGTCTCTGTGCCTGTTGTGATGGCAGCTAAATTAGCAGGTATTCCAGTCGTGATCCATGAATCAGATGTCACACCTGGTTTGGCAAATAAAATAGCGCTACCTTTTGCGTCTCATATTTTTACGATTTTTGAAGAGACGTTACAGCACTTGCCAAAAGAAAAGGCAACTTGTACAGGTTCTATCATTCGTCAAGAATTATTTAATGGCAATAAAGTAAAAGGCCTTGCTTACTGTGGCTTTACTGCATCAAAACCAGTGCTATTAGTGATGGGGGGAAGTCTTGGTTCCGTTGTGTTAAATGATGCATTACGCCATAATTTACCCGAATTACTGGAAACATTTCAAGTCATTCATCTTTGTGGCAAAGGGAATAAAGATGACAGCCTAGAATCATTAGAAGGCTACAAACAATTTGAATATGTCACAACAGAATTGCCAGATTTACTACATGCAGCTGACTTTGTCGTTTCACGTGCAGGTTCAAATTCTATTTTTGAATTTTTAGCACTTCATAAGCCGATGCTGTTAATTCCTTTATCAGCGCAAAAAAGTCGCGGTGATCAAATATTAAATGCTAAATTATTTAAAAAACAAGGATATGCTGAAGTGTTGCAAGAAGAGGAACTAACGAAGGAATCGTTTATGAAATCGGTTTATACGTTAACAGAGCGTAAAGCTGAGATGATACAAACAATGGAAAAAACACAAAGACCGAAAACGCCAGATGAAATGGCTAAGTTAATTATCCAATATAAAAAATAAAAAGCTATGTGTACTGTTTGGATTAACAGTGCACATAGCTTTTTCAATTGTTTCATTACATTGCTTGTTCTTCGCCCTCTTGTGTTTGATGGGCTGTTGTTAAATAGAACAAGTCGCGTGGAATTTTGTATAAATGAAATTGTGCCTCGCCACTGTTTACTTGAGCTAATAAAGTAGGGTGACTATCATTTGCACTAACAACATAAGGCAATTTTAAAGCGGCACGCTGTGATTTTACATTTTCAACTCGAATACGGAGAAAAACCGTATGGAAATTATATTCAAAAAACAACTCGTTCAAAAAAAGCATTTTTGCCTTTTGGTTGTAACCTTGCCCTTGATAAGGGAATCCTATCCACGTTCCGAGGAAGCCTGCACCGTCCTCAACATCATGAATGCTAATGGTGCCGATTGGTTGACCCCAATCATCGGTTATGGTCCTAGAAATAGCGAGCCCTCTCGCTTCTTCTTCAATTAGTTGCTTGGTCATAAACCAGTATTCATCCGCCGATTTGGCTTTTTGACGGACGAAGGGAAAAACAGATGGATGCGATAATAGCTCATAAAGCTCTGTACATTCATGTAGGTCTCGATGTTTAAGCATACGAAACGCCTCCTTTGCAAGGGTAGTTAAAACAATTCCGTTAAAACATAAGAATAAAACTAAAATTCGTACTGGAATTAAAAACCCAAAGAACTAGACGTTATAACTATGTTATCCATAATCTCCCGCAGTCTTACTGATTTTGCGACCATACCGAAAAATGGCTAGTTTTATTAATATAATATAACAAGTCTACTGCTTGGTGCAATCAATTTACTCTTAAAAACAAAAATTTACTTTAATTATCAGTTAATTCTGATAACTTGTTAAAAAATATATATGTCGACCATTGCTAGAGATGAATAGAAAGTCTATATTAGTTATATATAACATAAAAATGAGAAAAATAGTGTATTTCTTTAGTAATGTTTTACTTTTTTGGTATGAAAATTTTATTATATTTTATGTTAAAAAAGATAAAATCTTTCTGAAATCAAGAAAGTTTAACGATTGTAAATATGTTATAATACTAGTGTAATTTTTTGTTTTAAAATATATACATTTATTACGAATTTATATATATATGTGACTTTATTGTGGGGAGTGACATCATGGAATATCTTTTAAGCGAAAAATTTTTTAACGAATTATTTATTGGAGAAGATTTCGTCTATTTAATGAAAAAAGTTGGAGACGATTATCAATATGTTCGCTTAAATCAAGCTGCCCAAGTACTGTTATCCAAAAATGCAGTAGGAAAAATGTTATCTGCTGTTACTTCTAGTCGGAATTTTGTTATTATTCAAGAAAATTACCACCGAGCAATTGCATTACATCAGCAAGTCGATTATGTGGATTATGCCTATGTTAAATCTGAAGTTCGAAAATATGAGACATCTGTGCGCCCGATAAAAGACGGAGATGAAGTCTATGTTTTAGCGATTACAAAAGAAATTTTATATGACAGAAGTATTGAAGATAAATTTTTATTTATGCGATCTATGTTTGATCACGCTTTTTTTTCAACAGTCATCTTATCTGCTGAGGGCACTATTTATGAAGTGAATACAAGTTTTATGGAAGATTTTAATTTACAAAATGATAAGATAAAAAATCAGTTGTTCATTGATTTGCCGATTATACCGAAAGAAGAAATTGCGAAAATACAACATTATTTACAAAGAGCAGCGATGGGCGAAAATATAGGCGAAAAGCTTATTAAGCTTCAAACATTAGATAAGAAGGAACGCATGTATTTACTATCGCTTTCGCCAGTTATGCAAGGAGATAATTCCTTTGCTATTTTTCTTATCATGCAAGATTTTACGCAATTTACAGAACAAAAGGCTGCATTGCGGTCAACAACACACGGTTTAGAAGTGTTTAAAGCTGCACTTAATTCCGCTACCTCCATTGCTGTTTTGGATGTAGAAGGCAAAATTGTAGAAGTAAATGATTTGTTTTTAAATGCTTCGGGATTTACAGCTAGTGAGCTTATCGGTCAACCTTATAATCTTATCGAGCCGAGGAATAATAAAAAAGGTGTTTTTCAAACGATTAATGAAACGCTTTTATCAGGAGAGGTTTGGCGAGGGGAGCTATGCTATCGCACCAAATATCATGCAGACTATTGGGTAGAGGCAGCCGTTGTGCCATTGAAAAATGAATTTGGCAAAGTGGAGCAATATTTATCCATTAACTATGATATTACAGACAAGAAAAGAATGTTAACAGAATTAAAAAATATTGAGCGAACATTCCGCTTAATTACCGAAAATACAAATGATTTAATTGTTATCATTAATGAGGATGGCATTATTATTTATGCTTCACCGTCTTACAAAGTGTATTTAGGATATGAAATCGTTGGATTGCAAGGTCAATTTTACAGTAATATTATAGATGAGCAAAGTAAACCAGCGTGGCAAGCCTTTCTGAATGATTTTACTGAAAAGACGGATACCCAGTTTGAACTTTTATTGAAAGCGAAAGATGGCAGACCTGTTTGGACAGAAGGGAATGTGACCGTCGTTCACGATAATGAACGGGAAACCATTTCCCAAATTATTATGGTTTCACGTGAAATCACACATCGAAAAGAAAGAGAAAATGATTTACTCTATCTTGCTTATCACGATAGCCTAACACAACTCCCAAATCGCAGATATCTATTAAAGGAATTCCCTAAAATTATGGCGGATGCACATGCTAAAGATACTTGTATTGCCATGCTTTATATCGATGGAGACGATTTTAAAGATGTGAATGATCAATATGGACATGATATGGGGGATGATTTTATCCGTAAATTTGGTCATGTGCTTATTACATCTGTTCGTAGTCATGATTTAGTTATTCGCATGGGCGGTGATGAATTTATCATTATTTTAACGGGTTTAACTCGTAATCCGGATGATCGACAAGCGCAAATGATGCATATTATTAATCGCATTCGCGCTGGATTAAAAAAAGGATGGATGATAGAAAATCATTTCTTTGCACCTACTGCATCCATGGGTATCGCTTATTACCCTGAACATGCTACAACCCTCGAATCGTTAATGGATTTAGCCGACCAAGCATTATATAAAGCGAAGGAATGCGGGAAAAATCATTTATTTATAACAGCACCCCATTAATAAAAGTCTGTACAAACGAGTATTTACTTGTAGTACAGGCTTTTTGTTAGGCTCATGCTATAATTGTGTAGGAGTTTTAATATTGAAAATAGAAGGTGAACAAATGCCTAAAAAAATATTATTAGTAGAAGATGAAAAGCATATTGCCCGATTTGTAGAGCTTGAATTACAGCATGAAGGCTACGACGTAACCGTGGCATTTGATGGGCGCGAAGGGTTAGCATTAACGTCAAGCGAACAATATGATGTCCTATTATTGGATGTAATGCTACCAAGTATTAATGGCATTGAAATTTGCCGTAGAGTTCGTACGCAGTCACAAGTGCCCATTATTTTACTTACTGCACGAGACGCAGTGATGGATCGGGTTGCTGGATTAGATGCTGGCGCGGATGATTACATAGTAAAACCGTTTGCCATTGAAGAATTACTGGCAAGAATAAGGACGATTTTGCGCCGTGTAGAGCCTCAAGAAAAACGAGGGGGACAGACATTGCAATTTCGTGATATTGAAATCGATATTGATGCATATGAGGTATTGGTTCAAGGAAAAAGACTGGACTTAACAAAAACCGAATACGATTTGTTAAAGCTATTAATGGAACATAAAAATAGAGTTTGTACGCGGGAATTAATTTTAACTTCCGTTTGGGGATATGACGCAGATATTGAGACAAATGTAGTGGACGTATATATCCGCCATTTGCGGACAAAACTACCAGGTGATTCAAATGCTTATATTGAAACGGTACGTGGAGTAGGATACGTGATGCGTGAATGAAAAAAATAAAAGATTATATAAGTAATTTATCTTTACAAAGAAAATGGATGCTTACATCTAGTGCAGTGATTTTTATTAGCTATGCCATTATTTGTATTGTCGTCTATGTTTCATTGCATACATGGCTATTAAATGATGAAGGAAGTAAAGTGAAGCGAACAAGAGATGATGTCGTTTCTTTTTTAGAGTCCCAAGGTCCAAATATTTCGATTCAACAAATTCAACAAAATACAGGCTTATTAAAATCTATCGTCGATCGCGATCAAACGGTCCGACTATTTAATAATGATGGTATTGAAATATTGCGAATTAATAATGCTTCCAAAGCAGCCCCTTTAACATCAATGGGAGATATTGTGCAAATGACTGTTGACAAAAAGGATGCCTATGTTGTTAACGAACCGTTACAGCTCGGTTTTTTCCAAGTATATATTCAAGTAATTCACCCGTTAACGCGTTTTGAATCTTTAATGCGCTATTTGTTGACTGCTATGCTTATTGCGGGTGTGGGTGCACTGTTACTATCTGGCTCCATCGGTTATTATTTAGCGAACTATTTAATGAAGCCACTTCATGCATTACGTGCATCAATGAAAACAGTAATGGACCAAGGTTTTAATGAGCCGATTCAGCTAAGCTATACAACTCAAGATGAAATTGGAGATTTATTAAAAATGTATAATGCCATGATGAATGAACTCCAAATTTCGTTTGCACAGCAACAACAATTTGTTGCAGATGCATCCCATGAGCTACGGACACCGATTCAAGCAATAGAGGGCCATCTTTCATTATTAAAACGTTGGGGCAAAGATGATCCAGCTATTCTTGAAGAGTCTATTGAAACGTCATTAACTGAAATTACCCGCATGCGCAAAATGATTGAAGAGTTGCTAGAGCTTGCACGTCGAGAAGAGAAAGATGAATTAAGTGAGGCTAATCCTATAGAGGTTATTGATAGCGTCATTGAAGAAATGGCGTTAGTATATCCACAAGCAAAAATCACAGTGTCGAAAAATGAAGAAATAGGAGCGGTTTTTATAACCTTTAATGCATTAAGTCAAATCATTCGCAATATCGTGGAAAATGCAATTCGTTATTGTGAAAAAGTTCCTGAAGTCAATATTTCGCTTGCAAACAAAGAGAACGAGGTGCACATTCAAATAGCAGACAACGGCATAGGTATTGCCGACAAAAATCTGCCGTATATTTTTGATCGTTTTTACCGTGTAGATGAGGCGAGAAACCGTCAAATTGGCGGGACTGGCTTAGGTCTCAGCATCACGAAAATGTTACTTGAAAAATACAATGCTTCGGTAGAAGTCAAGAGCGAAGAAAATGTTGGAACCGTTTTCTTGTTGAAATTCCCGCTAAAATATTAAGAAAAAACCGCTGTTTATTTAAGTTTTTTAGCCTTCGGGAAAAAAATTGCTTAATTTGCTAAAAAGTGTTGTATTTTTTGTGAAGAGTAGTAAGATTGAGATGGAAAAAACGTTCTTTAAATTATGGATAAGTTGTGTCGAACATCCTTTTAATGAACGGGATAATATTATATAATTAATTGTAATTTAATTAATGGAACCTGCCGATAGGCAAAATTTGGAGGTCATTTTTCATGTCGAACAACGTTACAACTGTAAGTTCTCCATGGTCAGCTTTCTCTGGTCCTAACTTAGGATATGTGATGGAGCAATACGACTTATTCTTACAGTCTCCTGAAGAAGTAGAACCGGAGTTAGTATCATTATTCCAACAATTTGGTGCACCAGTAGAAGTAGAAGGTGATATGGCTGTAGTAAGTGGTTCAGCAGCTCCTGCTGGCGATTTTAAAAAGATTTTGGCCGCTGTGAAATTAGCTGATACAATTCGTTATCAAGGGCATTTAGCAGCAGATATTTATCCTTTAAAAAATCGTGCACTTCAAACAGCACAAATTGAAGAAAGTGCATTCAACTTAAGTCCTGCGGATTTAGCAGAAATACCTGCTGCAATCTTCTTCAAAGAAGTGCCAGCGGGCGTGAAAAATGGTAAGGATGCTATTGACTACTTAAAATCAGTTTATACAGATAAAGTAGCTTTTGAATACGGGCATGTTGTAGCAACAGAAGAACGCGAGTGGATTCAAGCTCAAATCGAATCTGGTTCTTTAAAACAAGCGCTAACTTCAGATGAGAAAAAAGCGTTATTAGATCGTTTAACACGTGTTGAAAACTTCGAGAAATTCATTCACAAAACATTTGTTGGTCAAAAGCGTTTCTCTGGTGAAGGTTTAGATACTCAAATCGTCCTTTTTGATGAAATTTTAAAAACAGTAGAAGCAAAAAATGTAGAAAATGTACGTATTGGTATGGCTCACCGTGGTCGTCTAAATGTACTAACACATATTTTAAACAAACCTTATGACATGATGTTCTCTGACTTTGCACATGTTTCAAATGACTTATTTATGCCAGAACATGGTCGTCTTGAAATTACAAAAGGCTGGACTGGCGATGTGAAATACCATATGGGTGCTTCCTATACGCGTGAATCAGGGATGAATGTCAAACTAGCATATAACCCTTCTCACTTAGAAGTAGGGAATCCGGTTGTTTTAGGTTCGACTCGTGCAACACAAGATGATACTTCAAAACCAGGTCAAGCTGTGCATAATCCAGCAAAAGGCCTAGGTATTCTTGTACATGGTGATGCTGCATTCCCAGGACAAGGAATTGTAACAGAAGTGTTAAACTATTCAAAAACAGAAGGTTTCTCAACTGGTGGAACAATTCATATCATTGCTAATAATATGATTGGCTTCACAACGGAGCTACAAGACTCACGTTCATCTATTTATTCTTCTGACCCAGCAAAAGGTTACGAAGTACCAGTTGTTCATGTCAATGCAGATAGCCCAGAAGCAGTGACACAAGTAGGTCGTTTTGCAGCAAACTATCGTCAAAAATTCGGTAAAGATATTATTGTTGACTTAATTGGTTACCGTCGTCATGGTCATAATGAAACGGATGATCCAACAGTAACAAATCCAGAAACATACAAACTTGTGGCAAAACATGATACGATTCGTACATTATATGGTGCACAATTAGTAGCAGAAGGGTTAGTTACTGCTGAAGAAGTTGCTGCACTTGACTCAGCTATTTATGCAGAAATGCAAGTGGCTTACGATCATGTGAAAGAAATGGCAGATAAAGATGAACACAAACATTTAGAAATGCCTGAAGAGTTAAAAATCAATTTCCCAGAAATTGATACAGCAGTAGGTGTTGAACGTTTAGAAACTATTAATGAAGAATTATTAGTGTTTGAACAAAACTTTGAACCACAAAAGAAATTAGGTAAAATTTTAGAAAAACGTCGTGATGCATTTGCATCTGCAAAGATTGACTGGGGCCATGCTGAAACATTAGCATACGCAACTATTATTCAAGATGGTACACCGGTGCGCTTTACTGGTCAAGATGCGCAACGTGGTACATTCTCACAACGTCATTTAGTGTTACATGACAAAAATAATGGCAATGTATTTACACCACTTCATCATATCTCTGGTGCAAGCGCTTCATTTACAGTACACAATTCGCCATTAACTGAAGCAGGGGTTGTTGGCTTTGAATACGGTTACAATCTAGAAAAAGGTAATGTTCTATCCGTTTGGGAAGCGCAATTTGGTGACTTTGCGAACATGGCTCAAGTAATGTTTGATAACTTCATTTCAGGCGCACGCGCTAAATGGGGTCAAAAATCAGGATTCGTTATTCTATTACCTCACGGTTATGAGGGCCAAGGTCCAGAACACTCTTCAAGCCGTATGGAACGTTATTTACAAATGTCTGCAGAAAATAACTGGTTTGTTGCCAACTGTTCAAATGCGGGTAACTACTACCACTTATTACGCCGTCAAGCAGCAATGTTAGAAACTGAAGGTGTTCGTCCATTAGTTGTTGTATCACCAAAATCATTACTTCGTCATCCATTAGCTGCAGCGAATGCTGAGCAATTAGCAAATGGCTCATTCCAAGAAGTAATTGAGCAACCAGGTTTAGGTACAAAAACTGAGTCTGTTGAACGTATTGTATTAGGTACAGGTAAAGTAATGATTGATTTAGCTGACCGCGTAAAAGATGGAGAAGGTTTCGATCACTTACACATCGTTCGTGTAGAGCAACTTTACCCATTCCCAACTGCGCAAGTAGCTGATATTATTGCTAAGTATCCAAACGTTAAGGAAGTTGCTTGGGTACAAGAAGAACCTAAAAACCAAGGTACTTGGAATTACGCATTGGAAACATTATATGAACTATCTGAAGGTAAAAAGCTTCGTTATGTAGGTCGTCCTGCAATGAGCTCGACTTCAGAAGGTGATGCAGATTCTCATAAAGCTGCGCAATCAGCTTTAATTGAAGAAGCAGTTGCTGAAACGGTAAAAGTTAAATAAATCTATCATTATTACTGGAAGCTGGGCTACTTGCCTAAGGTGGTAGCCCTTTATGTGCATAATGCACGTTAATCAAAGGAGGAAATGAAAGTGGCTGAAATTAAAGTCCCTGAATTAGCAGAATCGATTACAGAAGGTAGTATTGCACAATGGGTTAAAAAAGTGGGCGACCGCGTGGAAAAAGGTGAATTCATCGTTGAACTTGAGACAGATAAAGTAAATGCTGAAATCATTTCTGAAGAAGCTGGGGTTTTAACACAAATTTTAGCTGAAGAAGGCGATACTGTTCTTGTAGGTCAAGTGATTGCAGTTGTAGAAGCTGGCGAAGGCGCAGCAGCAGCACCTGCAGCAGCGGCACCAGTGGAAGCAGCACCTGCACCTGTAGCGGCTCAAGCAGTTGCAACACCAACACCAGCAGCACCAGTTGTGGAAGAAACTTCTGGCGAACGTGTCATTGCTTCTCCAGCAGCACGTAAACTTGCTCGTGAAAAAGGTATTGATCTAGCTGCTGTATCTCCAGTAGATCCACAAGGACGCGTACGTGTACAAGATGTGGCAGCTCACGGTACAGCACCTGTAGCAGCACCACAAGCAAAACCAGCAGCACCAGTAGCTCAAGCAGCAGTTACTGTTGACGATTCACGTGTAACCGTTGAAAAAATGAGCCGTCGTCGTCAAACAATTGCGAAACGTCTTCTTGAAGTGAAGCAATCAACTGCTATGCTAACAACATTCAATGAAGTAGATATGACAAACGTTATGGCATTACGTTCACGTAAAAAAGATCAATTCTTTGAGTCAACGGGCTCTAAGCTTGGTTTCATGTCATTCTTCACAAAAGCTGTTGTAGCAGCACTTAAAAAATACCCTTACGTGAATGCTCAAATCGTTGGCGATGAAATTCACTTAAATAACTTCTTTGATATTGGTGTAGCTGTATCAACTGAAGAAGGTTTAGTAGTACCAGTTGTGCGCGATGCAGACCGTAAAAACTTTGCTGAAATTGAAGATTCAATTGCAGATTTAGCCAAAAAAGCACGCGACAAAAAATTAGGTTTAGCTGATCTTCAAGGTGGATCATTCACTATTACAAATGGTGGTGTATTCGGTTCATTAATGTCAACACCTATTATGAACGGTACACAAGCTGCTATTTTAGGTATGCACTCAATTAAAAAACGTCCAGTAGAAGTAAATGGTGAAGTAGAAATCCGTCCAATGATGTACCTAGCATTATCTTACGACCACCGCATTATCGATGGTAAAGATTCTGTTGGCTTCCTTAAAACTGTTAAAGAGTTACTTGAAAATCCAGAAGATTTATTATTAAATTCTTAATTCCTGAAAATGATATACTCTAACCCTGCAAACTTAATGTTTTGCAGGGTTTTTTCATGGTATGTAAAGTATTGGCTTGTTATTTAAAATTTGAGACGTAACGAAATTTGTCAGACGTGGGACGAAAGACTATTATGGCGCTTACTAAACGAATCATAAGCATTATGATCAAAGGACTTTATAATAATATTTTATGAAGTATTCTAATCATTCAGCAACTCGACCGCTTTCTTTCTCGATGTTTTTATCGGATGGAAGTAAGGTAATTGTCTCATATTATCATTAGTCAGAAAAATGATAAAACTATCTTGACGAATATGCTAGCTTTATAGTAATATCTATTTATCAATTAAATAAACAAACCTCACTTTTGTTTTGTGAGGTAGAGGCGCGGTATTTATTAGTCCATTGCTGAGTATAAGCAAGCGTAGACGTAATGGAGAAGGAAATATCGCCGAAGCATAAAAGGAGCTCGTACTTTTATGCTGGGTCTGCAGTGAATAAGTGCAGGACTGTCCTAGTAAATCTAATTCCAGTTTACTAGGTTGTGCTATCTCGGAAACATGGAAATTATAGTGAGGATTTGGGCAACTGTCAATTAAAGGTAAGACCTAAGTTCACAACTTAGGTCTTTTTTTGTACAGTTGCTTTATTTTTTTTACAGAAAAGGAGAGTTTTAGATGAAAAGAAAATGGTTGCTATTTATGTTAACGGCAATGACAGCAATTTTGTTAGCGGCGTGTGGAACTGGTGACAAAAAAGATGACAACACAGCAGGCGATGCTACAAATGATGAAAAAGGTGGAGAATTCCGCATTGGTATGGAGGCAGGTTATCCTCCTTTTAACTGGACGCAGCAAGATGATGCAAATGGAGCAGTAAAAATCGCTGATAATGCAGAGTATGCAGGCGGCTACGATGTCCAAATGGCGAAAAAGATCGCTGAAGGTTTAGGGAAAGAATTAGTCATTGTCAAAATGGAATGGGACGGTTTAGTGCCAGCACTTCAATCGAAAAAAATTGATGCCATTGTAGCAGGGATGTCTCCTACAAAGGAACGTAAACAAACAATTGATTTCACTGAAAACTACTATACTTCTGATTTCGTAATGGTCATTCAAAAAGGAAGTAAATATGAAAATGCCAAATCGATTCAAGATTTCTCAGGAGCAAAAGTAACATCACAGCTAAATACATCTAACTACAATGTGATCGATCAAATTAAAGGTGTAGACAAGCAAACAGCGATGGAAAACTTCTCAGCAATGCGTGTAGCACTTGAAGCGGGTAAAATTGATGGTTATGTTGCAGAACGTCCGGAAGGTATTTCAGCTGCAGCAGCAAATGATAAATTTACATTTGTATCATTTGAAGAAGGATTTGATACAGATATTTCAAATACATCCATTGCTGTCGGTTTACGTAAAGGTGATGCAAGCTTAGATAAAATCAATGAAATTCTAAAAGGTATTTCAGAAGATGATCGCCAAAAAATTATGGAAGAGGCAATTTTACAACAACCTGCAGCACAATAATATAGGTGGGGCTGTCCTAATCGGAAAAATAGTATACGAAGAAGTTTTCTAGTATGCTATTTTTCAATTCTAAGCGATGCTCATGCTAAAAAATACGTTTAGAGGACTTTGGGGCAGCAACCGCTATCATATAGTTGATTCAGAGAGAAAATTATTCTGAACAACGCATGTCTAAGAAGTATGTCACATAATTTGAACAAAGCTTTACATTCAAATGAAGAGATGATTTCGCTAAGACATAATGGATATCAAGCAACTACACGTTGTTAGGAGGAACATCATGAGTTTTGATTGGATCATTTCTATTATAGAAAACAACTGGCAAATGTTTTTACGGGGTACGTATTATACTTTACTTATTTCCATAATTAGTACAATTATTGGTGCATTCATCGGATTTTTTATTGGGATTATGCATACCATTCCAGTTCGTAAAAAAGGTATAAAATATTATTTATTAAAATTAGCTAATTTTATACTGACATGCTATGTTGAATTTTTCCGTGGTACACCAATGATTGTACAAGCAATGGTCGTATATTACGGACTAGATATTGCTTTTGGCATCGATATGCACTTTATTACTGCAGGGATTTTAGTCGTATCACTTAATACCGGAGCATATATGGCTGAAATCGTGCGCGGTGGAATTGTGTCGATTGATAAAGGTCAATACGAAGCTGCTTCAGCCATTGGTATGGGGCATGTACAAATTATGATGAATGTTGTTTTACCCCAAGTAGCACGTAATGTGTTACCTGCAACTGGTAACCAATTAATTATGAATATTAAAGATACGGCTGTATTAAATGTCATCGGCGTTACGGAATTATACTTCCAAACAAAATCGATTGCTGGAAATAACTTCCGCTATTTTGAATCTTTCTTTGTAGCATGTGTGCTTTACTTTATTATGACATTTACAGCATCAAGAATTTTACTATATGTTGAAAAACGTCTTGATGGTCCGGATGCTTACCAAAAACAACCGAAAGAAATTGACTAGGGGGACGAACAAATGGCAGTCATTCAAATAGAGCATTTAAGTAAATCATTTGGCCGTAACCAAGTGTTAAAAGATGTGAATTTTAAAGTCGAAAAGGGAGAGGTAGTATGTTTAATCGGGTCATCAGGCTCGGGAAAATCAACCCTTCTGCGTTGCATTAATTTACTTGAAACACCAAGTGGCGGAGAAATTATTTATAAAGGGGAAAATATTTTAGACGAAAAGCATAATATTCAAGCGTATCGAACACATTTAGGAATGGTTTTCCAACAGTTTAATTTATTTAATAATCACAATGTCTTGAAAAATTGTACAGTCGGACAAGTGAAAGTATTAAAACGATCGAAAGAAGAAGCAGAAAAAACTGCTTTGAAGTATCTTCAAATCGTCGGCATGGATCAATATGTCCATGCGAAACCTCGTCAACTTTCTGGAGGGCAAAAGCAACGTGTAGCCATTGCGCGCGCACTTTCGATGAATCCTGATGTGATGTTATTCGATGAGCCAACATCTGCTCTAGACCCAGAGATGGTTGGGGAAGTGTTAAAAGTCATGCGTGAGCTAGCCAATGCCGGCAATACGATGCTGATTGTCACACATGAAATGGAGTTTGCCAAGGAAGTGGCAGACAGGGTCGTATTTATGGATAAGGGCATCATTGTAGAAGAAGGGCCACCATCAAAAGTGCTGGTAAACCCTGATCACGAACGGACAAAAGAGTTTTTAAAACGAACGCTGAAATAAGGTTACTAGCATTTTTATGATTGTATAAAAGTTTAAAAAAAGTGAGTCCATAGAAAAGGACTCACTTTTGCTTAGTATAAAATTATTTTTGTAGTTTTCATGACATACCTTAATTGGTTGATTGGAGTGGAGGGCGTTAATTCCTGCTCAGTACACACAAAAACGTAAGTCGCAATAATCCACGCGTTCGCGAGGGTTGCGGCTTACTATGCAGAGCAGAAATCGTCGGCCCGCAACGCAAATCAACGGCAGTTGCCACTATTTATTTTCTAGAATTCCATTCTGCATATAAAATAAAGCAAATGGCGAATGCTACTGCGATAATAAAAAACCATTGTGGTACTCCACCAAAACTCATATGAACACCTCGATATTAGATTTTAATAGTATGAACTAGACAAATAATTACGTTAGTAAGGACTAAATATAGTCTTCTATAGTTTTTTCTCCACAAAAGAGCTAAAATCGTATAAAATAAACAATAGACATTAGCTAAGGGCTAGTAAAGAGAGGTAGAGAAATTATGTTACATTTAAAATGGAAAGATGCACCAACACTTCGTACAGTTACTTGCAAACATACGAATGCATCTAAATATTTAGTATCAAACGTTTTAACAGTTGGAAAAGAATATGAAGTAAAAAATGAAACAGAAGAGTTCATTTTTATCATCGACAACACTGGTAATGTCGGTGGTTATTATAAAGAGTATTTCGCATAAAAATAATAAAGGGGTGTCTCACAGTAGTGCTGAGACACCCCTTTGTATATTTTAGCGACCCAGACTATTATTCCGACATTTTTGGTCTTTTTATTTCAGCTACATCTTGTTGTAAATGTTGTTTTTCCTGTTCTGTAGCTGTATGTAAGGCAAAAACATCCTGAATGGCCATTTTAAGCTCTTGTTGTGTTTCTTTAAATTTAGAAACTTGTTGTTCAAAAGTAGGGTTCGTAAATCGTTCATTCGTACGTGCTAGTCGTTCCTCTAACTGTGCATAGTGGTGGTCCATATTCATGGACAGCATCATAGCTAATTGATTTTTCCAAAGTGGAATAAGTGTAACGATGGAAAATTCGATTTTCTCTGCAAGCGTTTGATTCGCCTGTTGAATCATACGTATTTGAGGTGCAGTTTGTAAAGCGACTTGCTGGGAAACTTGCAAATCATAAATACGCTGATCTAGTCGTTCAAGCTGTGCTGCAAAATCATTGAGTTGCTGGATGGCTAGTGGTTGTTTCGTTGACTGGGCGATGTCGAGTTTACCAGCTAACTCTATTTCAATCGCTTGTTGTTTTTTCATTTGTCCTGCAGCGATGGCAGTAGCTAGCTCTTCAAAAAAGCCTCGATTATGTGTGTAAAGTTGCTCTAACAGCTCAACGTCTCGAATTAGTTGTAACTGAGCCCGTTCAAGTTGAACACCAATTCGTTCTACTTGAATACTTATACGCTCAAATTCCGTTAACGTTTGTTTTACACTAGGACTCGTTTTACCGAACATTTTTTTAAAGAAGGAAGGCTTCTTAGGCTCTAGGGCAGTAGGGTCAACACGGTCTAATGTTTGCATTAAAGAATCAAGCATTTGGCCAATTTTCGTGACATCCTTATCTTTTACTTGAGCGAGCATTCGATCTGCAAATTGAGATACAGCACGCTGAGAATCTTGGCCTAATGTTAAAACAGATTCAAAATTTGTTAAATCAATTTGACTCGCATATAACAGGGCGCGACTTTGAGCAAGTGGAGAAAGCGTTTCATAGGTCGCCATCGCTTCAGCATTGGATGATTGTAAATAATTTTCGACTAAAGGTGAAAGACCTGGTAACGAATCTAGAGGAACAATCGCATCTCTGTTCGCTGTCATTTATCATCGCCTCGCCATTCCAGTTGTTCTTTCCTTCTCGAATTGGAACGGTTCGCGAATTCGATTTCCATTTGAAGATGATCGATATCATTTGCAAGCGCATCTTTTAAATCAATTTGGAATGTAGAATTTAAATCCGTTAACGTTTCACGTGTTTTAGATAAGGTGATTTGAATTTCTTTATCTTTGACGGGCTGCTTTGACAGCATCGTATATTTATCAGTCAATTCTACGGCAGAAGGAAGGTGCGCATAAAAAAACGGCTCCACATTGTAAAACTTTCGCGGATCAGTTTTGACAATTTTTACGATGTTTTTTGAAATACGTGTCATTTCAAGTAATTGTTTAAAAGCAGAGACTGAACGGACACGCAAATAGTTTTGACTCAATGTTTGAATATGTTTGTTGGCTGTAGAAAGCTGTAATTCGATATGTTTAAACTCTTCTTTTGTAATACCTGCTATTTGCATAACTTTTCTTTTCTGATTATGTTTTAGCAACGCTGTACTTGTTGCATATGTTCCAGCAAATAATAAACCACCAAGGAAGAATCCTGGATTTGCCGCAATGGCTGCGATAGAAACAGTTGATAGGGAAATGAAAAGGCTAGCGGTATGTCTAGAGAAAAACTGTCCGATACTGAGCATAGTTTCTTCCTCCTTGCTTTGCAATATGTCTACTTTCTAATACGTATGAATCGACATAAAGTTTCAATAAGTATTATCGGCTTTTATTAATTTTACTGCTGTTTGCTTAGTTTCTCAATGAATATACTTCAAATTTGTCTCATGAAGTACCTGTATTTTTTATAGTATGTTCGTTTTCTAAAAAGACCATTAGTATTTGACCGTTTATTTCCGTTTTTCTTGCGCGAAAAGGGTAGGAGAAAAAAGAAGCCAGACTTAAACAATGTCCGACTCCATACGTACATAACCTTTTAAATCGTCAAATAGCTCGATAGCAAATGAATTGGAATCGGCCTGCGGACTAACGCCTTTTTGAACAAATACAAGAAATTCATCGATTGCTTTTTTTGCCCCTTCGACTTCAACTTCTATTTGCTCTTGTGCGTTTAATTTGCAATACCCTTTCAAGCCAAGTTCCATCGCTTTTTGTTTAATGAAAAAACGATAGCCCGTTCCATATACATCACCGAAAAATTTGATCAGCGCTCTTTTGTTCACGCTAAAACCTCCCCATAGTAGAAGAGGGTAGTCCCTCTACTTTACTGCATCACACGTTCTTTTTCTAAATACGTAATTAAATTGTTAATATAAAATAGAACACGTTCAGAAGCTTCATCTACCTCTTTTAAATAGTTGTCTGCTTGGTCAATATGTCCAGCTTTAAAGGCTTCTGCAGCTAGCTTGGCTGAATTGTGTACACGTACGTGATAGTCGTCTAAATCACGATAATCTTGTAAATGGCCAAAGCGTTCCACTGTGCGGGAAGCTGTATACCATTTTCCTAATCGGCATTCCGTATGGGAAGATACGTCGCTTGGTTGGACGTCTTCTAAACCAAGGAACATATTATAAATACGCCATTTCCATAAAATATGGTCTGCTTTCGATAATTGTAATAGGGCAATTGAAGAAAGCTGGACGTTATTATTCGCTATGATGTCTTGACGGAAACGATTAATCTCTTTTCCTAATAAGTGAATATCGCTAGATGTATTCGTACTATAGTCGCGAATATCTTCTTGCAGGCTAGATATTTCAATCATTCGAGCAGATACTTCGTCAATCGCCGCTGCTTGTTCCTGTGAAATAGCAGCAGTATTTGTCACATCTAGATTAATGCCTTCAATGGCAGTGACAATGGCATTTAACAGTGGTAACGATTGTTTTGCTTCATTAGTGGCTTCTTGAATAATCGATGTCGTTTCTGCAATAGAGTGCGACACATCATTGGAGTAACTTTTTAAATGATGAACATTTGTAGACACTTCACCTAGTGCAGAGACTGTTCCTTCCGCTAGCTTGCGCACTTCTTGAGCGACAACAGCGAAGCCTTTACCATGTTCACCAGCACGTGCGGCTTCAATTGAAGCATTCAAAGCTAGTAAGTTTGTTTGATCGGCAATTTGGTTAATCAATGTGACAACGTGTTCAATATCATTTACACGTTTTTGAAGTTCCGTAAACGAGTCAACGATCGTTGTAAATGTTTGCTCTGTTTTGAAAATTTCCGATAATGCATGTTCAATGGCATTTTTTCCTTTTACGGCATGGTCGACAGATTCAGTTGTTTTCTCGGATATATGAGAAGACATGCGCGCAACTTCGTTAATGGAAGCGGCAATTTCTTCAGTAGCAGCTGTTGAGGATTGGATTTCTTCATTTTGTTTGTCTAGACTATATACTAAATCTTTCATGTACATAATTTTTGCATTGACATCCATTAGGGAAGAGATTTCCGATACAACGTTTTCAATGATGCGCTCTGTCAGTACTTCAACAAGTAATTCTTGGTCTACATTGACAGCCGATTGGAAAGATTTCATATACGCAAAAGCTTTATGTGGTTTTAAACCAAAATTATGTAATATATAGGTCGTAATATAAAAGGCAAATTGGTTGAACACAACGATTAGTTTACCTGGTTCATAGTGGTTTTTTCGAAACAAATTAAAAAATTTTACGGTTTCATCTACATATGCATCATCACGAGTGGCTAAGAAAAATTGCGTTAAATATTGATTAATATTTGCTTCACTAATTGTTTGTTGAGAGGAAGGTGAAATTTCAGTTAAATAATGTTTGAAAATAGCATTCATAGAAGGTGTAATATCTTTTAATTTGTAAAAGAGGGCTTTTAAGTTTTCTTCATCTTGAGAATGAAAATGATTAAAAGCCAAAGTTTGATGAAAGCGACCGGTTGCACTTAAATTAGTACCGCGCTTTAATAGTTCTTCGAGCTCGGCCTTAGGTCGAATACTTGAAAACATAAAAAAATACCTCCAAAAAATAATGAATATTAAGGTAATAATAGCATATAGCAGGGTCTTTTAATAGACATTTCCGGAGCGTTTGCTAAAATTAGAATATCTTATTACAGCAAGGAATGTGGCAAATATGTATACAATACTTTACATGAAAGCTGATTATGAGCCTTGGTGGAAATTTGAAGGCTGGGAAGCTTTTATTCAAACGAAAGAAACGTTTGATACAAAAGAACAATTTGAACAAGCATTACAACGGAAATTAAAACAGTTCCGATTAGCATATGAACATGAAGCGAGTAAAGAAGGGGGCTATTGGGCTTTTTGGTCAGAAGATGAAAGCTTTTATTGTGAGGCTTGTGATGATGATGCACAAGTATATCATGGCATAATAGCACTGGAAGGACATTGTTAAATCAATTTTCAAATTAATTAAAAAAACAATTTTCTTTATTTGACAAAATTATGAATGGTGGTATACTTAACTTAACAATTTAATTGCTTCACCGGTAACAAGGATTCACATATTACAAAAAGTGATCGCGTTAGTTCGGTACTCTTTGTAATATGTGAATTTTTTTAATACGTTGAAGAAATTACATATTGTTCACTTTTATTTTTTTGGAGGTTTTTTTACATGAAACAAGGTACAGTAAAATGGTTTAACTCAGAAAAAGGTTTTGGATTCATCGAAGTTGAAGGTGAAAACGACGTATTCGTACACTTCTCAGCTATCCAAGGCGAAGGTTTCAAAACACTTGACGAAGGTCAAAAAGTGGAATTCGAAGTTGTAGATGGCAACCGCGGACCACAAGCTGCTAACGTAACTAAACTTTAATTCTCAGTAATTAAAATTACTTTCGTTAAAAAAAAGCACCCTATTTCCGTAGGGTGCTTTTTTTGTATCCTTTTGAGCTAGTATTACTATTATACGAGCAACGTTGCAATAACTTCTTTAGTGCAGTCGGATTATTTTATCGCTTTTTGGGTAATAGGTATAGAGAGCGAAGGAGGAAGACCAATGCAGAATGATCAACACCTATTAGATGAGCAAGAGCAGAAAGACTTTTATCAAAAATTACGCCATAAATTAGTGCAATTTCTTGCCTCAAAATCTGGAAAAACACATAAATATGCTGACTATCTATTGTTTGTGCCCGATATATTTCATTTGTTAATTAAAATCGTAGCAGATCCTGCTATCGATTCGAAAAGTAAATCTTTAATAGGTGCTACAATAGCCTATTTTATTTTTCCGATGGATTTTTTACCTGAAGGGATATTTGGCTTTGGGGGCTTTCTCGATGATCTAATGTTAGCCACGTTTGTGCTTAATTTAATGATTAATAAATGGGGGGCTCCGGTTATTGAGAAACATTGGACAGGGGACAAGAAATTACTCGAGCTTTTACAAAATATTACCGAGACGAGTAATCAGTTAGTGCAAAACATCCCTGTGAAATCAATTTTCACAAAATATGTTAAACGTAAAACAAAATAATTTTATTATGTAAACTTGAAAACAGGTTCGTAAATTGCTGCTAAGAAAGAAGGAGAATGAATGATTTTAGAAGGTAGTGTAGGGAGCAGCGAAGGGCGGCAAGCTAGAGAGAACCGTACTGTGTTTAACTTGGCAATCAGCACTGTAGTATGTGTTGCGACTAATTGTGTTCGTTGACATAGCGAAAAAGTGTTAGTTTGACTGTATGCAAACTAGCACTTTTTCGCTCTTAACTTCAATATTGTATTCATTACCATGTAAATCGATTATGTTAAATAAACATTGGCCTGTATATTATTAAAGTTTAACTTTAACTTCGGTTCCGTCCTGTGCTTTTACATCTACAAGGACGATTCCCTTATTTGTTTTTAGTTCATGCAGGATAGGTTTAAGTGTTGCTTTTTCTATAAGTGGGATTGTAAAGTCTATTTTTTTTCTTTCAAAGTGTTCTTTTGTCCATTTGTTGGCCATTTGCTGAACAAGCTTTGAACATAAAATAGAAATAGCTATATTTATAAATACATATGGCACTGGTATTGTAAAATACATGCCTTTTGTTTTCACTTTTACTTGCATCATAGGCAAATCACTATTCGATAATAACTGAAACGGTATCACCGTTCGCAGATTTAATATCAACAATTTGGCCATCTAGTTCATTTTCGATTGCTTCAATAATAAGGTTGATATCTATATCTTTCACATACTTTTCTGATTGGGGTATGCTTGCTGCGATACTATGCCCAGCCATTAACACGACTTTTACAAGTTTTATTGGCAAATTCACTGTGACATTATCATTTTCAGCTGATACTACGCGTATTTTTAATGTTTTATCTAAATACTTTGTTGGTTTTTCTAAAAGGGTATTTGTCGTTTCTTCTTTATCTTTCAATGCTTGAATTAATTCAGATCCTTTATCTGCATCAATTTTACCTTCTTGAATCATCGTTAACACTCTTGAAATTTCATCTTTCATTTTTAGTTCCTCCTTATTCATCTTTTAAAAGCTTAATGGCTTCTTCAGGCGTAATTTCGCCGTTTTCTAACATCGTAACTATCTTTTTCTCATCGACATCATTTTTCTTCTTTTGTACATATCCGAGAGCAGAAATAATTTCTGTTAACTTGCCTCGCACTGTTGGATAGGAAATACCAAGTTCTTTTTCAACTTCTTTAATATTCCCTCTACACGTTAAAAATACTTCCACAAAATGTAGCTGGTCCTTTGATAATGATGCTATTTTTGATAATTCAAATTCATTTTCAATTGTCGTATGACAATGCGTGCAATGCAGCTTTGTAATTTTTAATGTTTTACTACAGACAGGACAATTCGTAATTACTTTATAAGCCATAATGAAGTTCCTTTCTTTTATTTAAATCGATTATACAATATAAAATTAATAAAATAAACAATAAAAATTAATTTATTTAATTTTAGTTTTAAAAATGTTAATTTTAGAATTAATGATTTTAATATTAGCGTAAGGAGTGTAAATTGGGGATTTTCGGGTTGCTGCTCTGTTTGTACCTTGCAAAAGTCGTTATTAGCTAAACGAAAGCAAGCCCAACCACTATCGTGCGAAAATAGTGGAAGGCTTGTCTAATTTTTAATGGCAAAAGATTTAGGGGAAATCGATTGTTTGCTGCATGTTTTTTCGTAAGACATCTACCGGTATAAACAAACCTACTCGTCCATAAGGGTCCTTTTTCATTGTGGCGAAAATAATGCCGATGACTTCTCCATCGCTATTGAGGACTGGGCTGCCACTATTCCCTTTATAGACAGGGGCTTGCATCATCATGACAGGCTCTTGCCAACTAGCAAGTTGCGTTTCTTTCAGCAACGTCCCTTCATTTGCAATACCTGTAAAGGCTAGCGGATTCCCGATGAAATATAGAGTATCACCTTCTTGATAAGTAGGATTCGTAGCAAGAGTTAGCGAGGGAAGATGACTACCCGTAACTTGTAAAAGTGCTAAATCGACTTCAGGAAAGCTTTCAAGTAATTGAGCCTCCATAAGCCCTTCTTCAGGGAAAACGACTGACAAGGAAAGTGCGTTTTCCACAACATGCGCGTTGGTTACTATGAGACCATCTGGTGAAATAACGAAGCCAGTCCCTTTACTAGTCCCAGTTGATATTTCAACAATGGCTTTTTTATAGGCTTGAATATCTTCTTGGGCAGATAATCGACTCGACACTTTAATAAATTCGAGAGCGGGAATGGAGTATATTTGAAAAATAAGGGCAAACGTATTAAAAAATAGTACGAACGCCATACACCACATCATCCATTTTAAGAGGGGTTTTTGTTTTTTCGGCTTTTGACCATTAAGACGTCGTTCTCGTTCCTCAGCTAGCGCTTTTTGTTGTTCAGCAAGAACGAGTTCAATGAATTCTTCTTCTGTTAAGTCTTCGGTCGTTTGCTTATGTATATCGCTCATCACAGCTACCTCCTTCCTTAAGAAAAAAGGCGCCAAGCGAGACGCCTATATAAACAATTTATTCGATTTTTTGAAGCGTTGATGAAATAATAACTGATTCACCATTCGTTGTGAGCATTTCGTCTTTCGTTTGGACAAGTCCTACACCTTTGGCGAAATATTTAGATGTCGTTAAGTTGTCTGTTTTTTTTCGAAGCTCGATGACATCGTGGAACGTACTATATTCCGTTGTCATAGAAGCTGTTGTCGAAACGATGTCCCAGCCATTAAAACGACGCCCAACTTCCAACGGCTGTTGTAAAATGATTTCAATCACGGGCAGCGTGGCTATTTCTTGTGCTGACGCGAGAGTAGGGATTTCATCCACTGCTTCCATATAGACGAGTTCTATCGCAAAATCCGTCATGCGATAGACTTTTAATAAGGTGACACCACCATTGTTTTCTATTTGTGCAATAGACGATGCATCAATGTATTTTGTTTGAAGTGTGTAACTAGCAAATTCATTTCCTTCACCTTGATAATAAGCAGTGGAGCCATCCGCTGGAAAATAAACCGCAAGATCATGTTGGTCTGGACTATTGCTAGTCGAGTGACGAAGCTGTTGTTCTTCATGTTGCTGCGTTTTACAGCCAACAAGTATGAATGCTAGAAAAAATACGAATGTAATTCGTTTCATAGCAAACTCCTTTAGCATTTTTCTTTTAGTATACGTGAATGGAAGATTAGTTACGAATATTAAGCGAACCAGTTTTCTAAAAATGAAATATGCTTTTTCGTTGCATCTACTTTGACCCGTAAGCCAAGGGGCATTGCATGCAATGGATGCGTATGGCAACAATCCACTTCGGCCAAGATTGGTATAGCTAAACCATCGAGCTGTTCAACAAGCACGTCATAAGGTTTTCGTCCAGTTCCTTCATCATCGTATTGCTCATGTTTGCCTAAAATGATGGCAGCGGCTTTGTCGAAGAAGCCATGTAGTTTCAGCATGGCGAAGTTTTTTTCTACTACAGCAATTGATTTAGAAGTATCTTCTAACAGTAAAATATCGCCTTCCTTTATTTGGGGGAAGTAGGGTGTTCCGATAAAGCCATACATCGTATTGATATTCCCACCGATTAAACGCCCTTCTGCACTTCCTGGTTGAACGGTTATCCAAGCATTGTCATGTTGTGTTTTTTGTGCTGTCTTTTCAAGCCAATTAAGCCGATCGTCCGTCCAAATAGGGGGGAGTGGCATAGCAAAGGGAAGTGTTACGGATTGCATAAACATATCTTTGAAATATTGTTCTGTGTATTGAACGAATGGCGGAAATTCACCAAAAGTTGACGCAACAGAAGGCCCATAAAATACTGGAATACCGGTTTTTGCGTAAATGGCCAGTAAAATAGCGGTGACATCTGATAAGCCAACGATCATTTTAGGAGATTGTTGAATCGCGCCATAATCGATATAAGGCAACATACTGTTTGCATTCGTGCCACCCATTGTTGGTAAAATCATTTTAACAGTCGGGTCTCGCAGTAACTCATTGAGCTCTTGGGCGCGCTCTTTCGGCGTACCAGAACGATACGTATCATTTTTACCAGTGAGTGAACCTTCTTTAATTGTTAAGCCAAGTGCTTGTAATCGTGCTTTGCCACGTTCATAACGGGCGCGTGCAATAACGGAAGCTGGTTTTGAAGGCGAGTAAATACCAATTGTATCGCCTTTTTCTAATGGGGAAAACATACAATACCTCTTTCTATTAATATTGTAGCCCATTATACATGACTTGCGAAAAATATGGTTAAACTCATGAACTTAATGAAAGAGCTGTTAAAAATAACAAAAATAAAGTCCTTTCATAGAAATAGAAATTTCAATAATATTATTATGTAAATCAATACTGGAAACTTGCGATACAGAGTGGAATTGACTATGATAATGAAGAATTAAAAATTGGGGGGACGATGCTATGTATCGACAAGTAGATGATTTTTTAAATGAGTGGACAAATGCAGCGAATGGAACTGTTCAAGTACTGAAAGCAATGACCGACGAAACATTAAGTCAAAGCATTGTAGAAGGTCACAATTCCCTAGGCTGGTTAGGCTGGCATTTAGTAGGTGCAGCCGGTTATTTTAGTTATTTAGCAGGCTTAAAGGTGCCGATGATTCGTCAAGAAGACCCTGTTCCAGCAAGTGCTGCTGAAATTGTAGCAACTTATGAAAAAACAGCGAACAGTATTAAAGAGGAAGCAGCGAAGTTTTCGAACGAAGACTTACTGGAGGAAGTGAAAGGTTTTAATGGACCAATTACGCGAGGCGCTTTATTACGTGCGCTAATTGATCATCAAACACATCATCGTGGTCAAATGACCGTATTATTACGCCAAGCAGGCTTACCTGTACCAGGCGTCTTAGGTCCGACAAAAGAAATGCAATAATCGAAACAGACGGCAAATACGCGAAGTATTTGTCGTTTTTTATATGAACATGACTTATATATTTCCTTTTTTACAAAATCCTCTAGTTATATATCGCGTAAAATCGCTCTCAGCTAGCACTATCTATTAATGTGTTATTTTTCATCATTAATTACTTTACAAATGGAACTGAAAACAACATCAAAAAACTCCCCCAAGCGAGTGGGGGAGCGAAATCTTGCGTTGTATAACGATGGATTATTTTAAGCCTTGGCTATCTTTCCATTCTAAAAACTCATCGTAAGTTAATTGTTTGTCTAAAATTGAACCATCTTCACGGATTTCAATGACACGGTTAGCAATCGTTTGGATGAACTGGTGGTCATGAGATGTGAAAATCATCGCACCTTTGAAGCGGATTAAACCTTCATTTAGCGCTTGAATTGACTCAAGGTCAAGGTGGTTCGTTGGTTCATCAAGTAAAATCACATTGGCTGTTGCTAACATCATTTTTGACAACATACAACGCACTTTTTCTCCCCCTGATAAGACAGAAGGGGATTTTTTCACTTCTTCACCAGAGAATAGCATACGACCTAAGAATCCACGTAGGAAGCTTTCTGTTTCGTCATCAGGTGAGTATTGACGAAGCCATTCTACTAATGATTTTTCTGAGCCTTCGAAGTATTTATCATGATCGTTTTCGAAGTAGCTTTGAGATGTTGTCACACCCCATTTAAATGTACCAGCATCTGCTTCTTTTTCTTCCATTAGGATATCAAGAAGTGCTGTTTTTGCCATAGGGCTACCAAGTAATACGATTTTATCGTCTTTATTCATTGAGAAGCGAATATCTTTAAATAACGTTTGACCATCTTGACTCGCTGTCAAACCATCCACTGTTAAGACATCATTACCGATTTCACGGCCGATTTGGAAGTTGATAAATGGATATTTACGGCTAGATGGTTTAATATCATCAAGCTCAATTTTATCCAACATTTTTTTACGTGATGTTGCTTGTTTTGACTTTGACGCATTGGCAGAGAAACGAGCAATAAACGCTTGTAATTCTTTAATTTTTTCTTCTTTTTTCGAATTTTGGTCTTGCGCCATTTTTTGCGCTAATTGAGAAGATTCATACCAGAAATCGTAGTTACCAACATATAATTGGATTTTAGAGAAATCAAGATCCGCAATATGCGTACATACTTTGTTTAAGAAGTGACGGTCATGGGATACAACGATAACTGTATTTTCAAAGTTAATTAGGAATTCTTCTAACCATTGAATTGCTTTTAAGTCAAGGTGGTTGGTAGGCTCATCCAGTAATAGAACATCTGGTTGACCGAATAAAGCTTGTGCTAATAATACTTTGACTTTGTCAGAACCTTCAAGGTCACCCATTAACATATAGTGAAGGTCATCTGAGATGCCTAAACCGTTTAATAATGTTGCTGCTTCAGATTCAGCTTCCCAACCGTTTAGCTCTGCAAATTCACCTTCTAATTCAGCAGCACGCATGCCATCTTCATCAGAGAAATCTTCTTTTGCATAAATTGCATCTTTTTCATTTTTTACGTCATATAGGCGTTTGTTACCCATAATAACGGTATCAAGCACTGTATGCTCGTCGTATTCAAAGTGGTTTTGTTTAAGGACAGATAAACGTTCGTCCTTACCCATTGATACATTTCCTTCTTGTGCTTCAATTTCACCAGAAAGAATTTTTAGGAATGTTGATTTTCCTGCACCGTTTGCTCCGATTAAACCGTAGCAATTCCCTGGTGTGAATTTTATATTTACGTCTTCAAATAGTTTACGATCGCCATAGCGAAGACCTACATTACTTACTTGAATCATGCAAGTTCCTCCTTTTTTCACAATGGCTCTAGTATATCATGAAATATGTTCCATAGTCTATAAACATTATGACATCAACGTTTCGGAGTTCATAGTTCGCCTTTTATATAGAAAATCAATGGAACTCGTTATTGTTTTTCATCGTTATATCAGACTGAAAGCCTAAAAATCTAGGTATAGTTGACTTTGAAGATGGAATCATGTAAGATATTGCAAAATTGAAAATGTTACATTCTATGAAAAAGACAGTAATTCATTTTGTGCTGCAAAGCGAGTTAGGGACGGTGTGAGCCTAATGCAGAACGTTTGAATGAAACGCACTTTGGAGAAATTTCTCGAACTGTAAGTAGAGAATATCGGGGCGTCACCTCGTTAACAATTGAAAGTGGTCATATGAATGGCAACTAGAGTGGTACCACGGGAATCTATGCTCTCGTCTCTTAAGGAGACGGGGGCTTTTTTTATTTTAATTAAGGGGGAAATCGAGATGAATGAACAAATTGCAACAAGCTTAGCTATGGCGTTAAATCATCAATTAACAGGAACAGAAATTGAATTATTACTAGAAAAACCGAAACATGTAGCTGTAGGTGATGTAGCACTACCATGTTTTCAATTAGCGAAAAAGCTCGGGAAATCACCTCAAACGATAGCAGCTGACATTAAAAAGAATTTGCAGTGTGACATGATACAGTCCGTTGACATCGTAGGAGGGTATGTGAATTTATTTTTCAATCAAGCCATTATTACCCAACAAGTATTAACGAAGATTGTGCAGGAACAACAATTATATGGCACACATGTAGCCAATAAAGGCAATGTAGTGTTCGATTTTTCTTCTCCGAATATTGCCAAGCCCTTTTCCATGGGGCATTTACGCTCAACAGTCATCGGCAATGCGCTCGCTAATCTTGCGGAGAAAAATGGCTATCACGCCATTCGTATTAATCATTTAGGCGATTGGGGAACGCAGTTTGGAAAATTAATTGTTGCCTATAAACGATGGGGACAACAGCAAACCATTGCAGCTGCACCGATTGAGGAACTATTGAAAATCTACGTGAAGTTCCATGAAGAAGCTGAGCAAGACGCTACATTAATTGAGGAAGCGCGTGCTGCATTTAAAGCGTTAGAGGACAAAGACGAAGAGGCACTTGCGCTTTGGCAATGGTTTAGAGAAGTATCATTAACAGAATTTAAAGCGTTGTATCAGCTGCTAGGCATTCATTTTGATACATACGACGGAGAAGCTTTCTATAATGATAAAATGCAGACGGTTGTAGATGAATTACAAGATAAAGGTTTGCTGACACTTTCTGACGGTGCGTATGTCGTAGAATTAGAAAATATGCCACCTTGTATTATAAAGAAAACTGACGGGGCAACATTATATGCTACGCGTGATTTAGCAGCAGCCTTTTATCGTATAAAGCACTATCAACCTGAAAAAATATTCTATGTTGTAGGACATGAACAATCGCTCCATTTCCAACAATTGTTTCATGTAGTGGAGAAAATGGGCTATGACTGGGCACAAAACTTACGTCATGTTGCTTTTGGGATGATGCTAAAAGATGGGAAGAAGATGTCAACACGTAAGGGGAAAATTGTGTTACTCGACGATGTCTTGACAGAAGCAATCGAAACGGCCAAACAAAATATTGAAAGTAAAAATCCACATTTACAAAATAAAGAGGAAGTGGCAAAACAGGTCGGGGTTGGGGCGGTTATTTTCAATGATTTAAAAAATGATCGCTTACATAATATTGACTTTTCAATTGAGCAAATGCTGCAATTTGAAGGAGAAACAGGGCCTTATATTCAATATACGTTTGCTCGCACTCAGTCTATTTTAGCAAAAGTGAATGTGCAAGTTGATGAAACACTTCTCCCATTAGGCGATCAAGCATGGCAAGTTATTATATTGCTGGAACAATTCCCGCGTGTAGTTTCAAGTGCCTATGAACAAGCTGACCCATCATTAGTTGCTAAATTTGCTTTACAATTAGCACGCAACTTTAACAAATATTATGCAAACAATAAAATTTTAGTAAATGATGCTATGCAAAATAGTCGCATAACATTATGTCATTGTGTGGCCATTGTTTTAAAAGAATCGTTAGCATTATTAGGTATGAGCGCACCTGCAAATATGTAAGAAGGGCCGCGTTGCATGTAGCAAGATGATGATTATATGCCGATAATATTGACGTTAAACAGAAAAAATGGTAAAAAGTATATAAGAAATCAGATGTCTGACAACATGCTTTGTCCATGAAGTTGAGAAAGACAAAGCGTGAATGACCAGGAAGAAAGGTACGTAACATGATGAATAATAAACAATGGACGACATCGATAGTATTCGTTGTTGTCAGTATTTTTTTCGTTGCGCTCAATATGCGACCAGCAGTAACAGCCATTGGGCCACTGTTTAATGTGTTAATGGATTCGCTGCATGTATCCAATACGCAAATGAGTTTATTAACATCTATTCCTGTGTTTTGTATGGGGCTCTTTGCACCAGTGGCTGTTCCATTGCAAAAACGGCTTGGTACGAAGTTTGCTATTGCTTTGTTGTTAACGCTTATTGCTCTCGCAAATGGACTACGATTGTTGAAAGAAAGTTATGTATTATTAGTTGGAACAAGTTTTGCAGTAGGCTTTGCCATCGCAATTATCGGTCCGATGTTAAATGCATTTATTAAAGAAAAATTTCCTAATCGTTTTACGACAGTTGTCGGGGTTTACTCGTTTGGCATTGGAACAGGCGCCACATTAAGTGCGGCATTAACCGTATCTTTTTATAATGGATTTCAGCAAAACTGGACAATTGCGCTTGGTAGCTGGGCTGTGCTTGCAGTTGTAGCTCTAATGATTTGGTTACTGGTCATTGAAAACAAGCAAGTACGCCCTCGTGAGCACGAGAACGAACAATCGAAGGAAGCGGCACGTAATCCGTGGAAAAACGCGCGTGCATGGACGATTTTACTTTATTTTGGCTTACAAACATCTTTGTTTTTCTCACTTATGTCGTGGCTTACACCTATGCTACAAGATAAAGGTATGTCGCTAGTTGCAGCAAGTACAATGCTCACTTTTTTATCGATCGTGCAAATGATAGGCAATATTGTCGTGCCGTTGTTAATGGAAAAATGGTCTAGTCGTATTCATTGGCTACTGTCTTTAGGAATTATGGGCGTGATTGGTTTTGCGCTTTTATCGGTCGGAACAGGATTCGTCTTGTGGATGGCGGTATTGATTATTGGGGTTGTACTGAGTGGCTTGTTTCCGATTGGATTATTATTACCATTGGATGAAGCACGCAATCAGACAGAAGCCAATAGCTGGTCATCGATGGTTCTATCTGGTGGTTTTATGATGAGCGCTGTGATTCCAACGTTCATCGGTTATTGTTATGATGTAACTGGCAATCATGCCTACACTTATGCAATTTTTTTGGCCTTAATGCTCGGCATTCTTTGTACGACACTTATATTAAAGAAAAGAACATGATATGGACAGGACAATAGGCATGCTTGTTTGAATAAGCATGTCTTTTTTGTATGCAATATGTTTTATCGATAATAATATTATGTAAACTTGAATCGAATGCCATCCTTGTTTATGATAGAATAGGAAAGAAGTTGAGATAGAAAGTATTGGTGAATGTATGCGAAATAAGATGCTAATCGTTGGAGTGGCTACCTTCTTATTAACAGGTTGTAGTGATCCAACTGTGGCAGATATGTTTAACGAGGACAAGGCTGACGTCCAATCGGAACAGCCGGTGGTCAAGCAGGAAGAAAAGCTTGTGCCAGAAGTGAAGGTTGTGGGGGAAGACGCAATTGGTGCAGGCATTATTGTGAAAAAAGAGCCATCGATGCTTTATATTGTTACGAATGGAGCACTCGTTGCATCAAAGCCAACAGCACTTGTACAATTTAGTAATGACAAGCTGGTAGAAGCAGAAGTACGCTATATGTCGACAGCCTATAATATTGCTGTGCTACAAGTGAAGTATAAAGCTGCAGTCAATGTTCCGACCGTTTATAATGGATCATTAGATGACTTAGCTGTTTATGTAGATGGCTTACCACAGACCATCAAAAAATATAATGACAAGATAGCAGCTTATTATATTGATGTAAAACAGCCATTACCACCGGGTAGCCCCGTAATGGAAGCGGAGAATGGTCAAATCGTCGGCATATATTTTAATCGTCAACAACAAGGTGTTGCACAACCATACATATTGCCGTTGCAAGATATTGACACGTTACTAGATGAATGGATAACAGACGGCATGAAAGTAAAAGACCGTTTATCCCAATCAAAAAATCTCTATGCCTACAGTGAAGATGGTGACAAAGAAGCTGTGCAACAGGCAATTGAGAAATATGGTAAGGATGTTTTTGCTTATAATGCAGATGAGGTGAAACTATTTATTGACACATTCCATGAGCATTTAAAAGCAGCTGTTGCGATTAATGATGCAAGTGTCATGAAGGTGGTCACTGGTGCGGAGGATTTACAGCACACGTTAGAAGAAATGGTAGCCTATTATGCATCTAAACATGCGAAAATTCATTTTTCCAATACGACGATTAAACGTATTGAGAAAGTTGGACAAAATATTGTCGTACATGCAAAAACGGAATATGTACTAACCAATTCAGCGGGGCAAGAGGCGCTAGCCAATTCCATGATGACTTATGAAATTTTTAAAAATGAACAAGGCGAGTACAAGCTTATTCGTCTTATAGCAGAGGAGTGAGATACACTATGGAGCAAGCAAGACAAATGCTACAGCACCACTTTGGGTATGATTCGTTTCGTAACGGACAAGCCCAAATTATTGAGCAAACGTTAAGTGGACAATCGAGTCTTTGTGTCATGCCAACCGGTGGCGGTAAATCGATTTGCTATCAAATTCCGGCATTGATGCTGGATGGTATAACGATTGTCATCTCACCGTTAATTTCACTTATGCAAGATCAGGTAGAGTCGTTGCGAGCAGCGAATATACCAGCTGCTTATATTAATAGTACGTTATCGACACAAGAAGTAGATGAAACAATGCAACTTGCAAGTGCAGGTTATTTAAAGCTTTTATATATTGCTCCAGAACGATTAGAAAGTGCAGCGTTTTTACAGGCGTTATCACAGCTATATGTGCCATTACTAGCAGTTGATGAGGCACACTGTATTTCACAGTGGGGTCACGATTTTCGCCCAAGCTATCGTGCGATTCAAAAGCTGTTTACGCTATGGTCTCAAAAGCCAACGGTGCTTGCACTAACGGCTACGGCAACACCAGCTGTTTGCGAAGATATTCGTCAGTTATTGACCATTGATGAAAATGCAACACTGATTACTGGCTTTGAACGTGAAAACTTAGCCTTCACTGTGTTAATCGGTGAAAATAAAGAACGCTATATTAAAAATTATATTGAAAAAAATAAAACAGAAGTCGGTATTATTTATGCGGCGACACGTAAATCGGTTGATGGATTGTATGACATCCTTGCACGAGCGGGCGTATCCGTTGCCAAATACCATGCGGGGTTACCAGAAGATTTGCGTGTGTCCGAGCAAGAGCGATTTTTAAAGGATGAAGCGCGTATTATGATAGCCACGAATGCGTTCGGCATGGGAATCGATAAAAGTAATGTCCGTTTTGTTATACATTATCAAATGCCGCGTAATATGGAGAGCTACTATCAAGAAGCTGGGCGTGCAGGGCGCGATGGCTTACCTAGTGCCTGCATATTGCTTTATGCTTCAGGGGATGTCCAAACACAGCGTTTTTTAATTGAACAAACGCGTGATGAAGCGCGTATTGCACAAGAATTAGAAAAATTACAAACGATGGTCGATTATTGCCATACAGAGGGCTGCCTGCAAAATGCGATTTTAACCTATTTTGGTGAAGAAGCAGGCGAACCTTGTCACCGCTGCAGTAATTGTCAAGATAATAGAGAAGTCAAAGATGTCACAGAAGATGCACAGAAAGTATTAGCTTGTGTCGTACGCATGGGCCAAAAATTCGGTAAAACAATGGTGGCGCAAGTATTGATTGGCTCTAAAAATCAAAAAGTGCTTGAATTTGGCTTTGCTAGACTATCCACTTATGGCATTTTAAAAGGGCAGTCTGCAAAGGATGTGTCAAATTTTATTGAGTTTTTAATTGCTGAAGGGTTACTAGCTGTTAAGCACGGCACATTTCCTACGATTTATGTATCGGAGGAAGGGAAATCTGTGTTGTTAGGCAGCAGAACCGTGAGCCGAAAAGAAGCGGTTACTGTTCGAGTCCTGGCAAATAATGATCCATTGTTTGAACATTTACGATTATTACGTAAAGAGATTGCTGATGAAGAAAAAGTTCCGCCATTTGTTGTATTTTCGGATAAAACATTGCGTGAACTATGTGATAAAAAACCGCTTGAGCTAGAGGGGTTAAGAAAAATAAGTGGTATCGGTGAAGTGAAATTTGAGAAATATGGCAAACGTTTCTTCGAGGCCATGCAGTCATTTAACTTAGCGTCAAACATCAATGAGTAATGTAAAAAGAATCCATTGTGTACAAACACAAATGGATTCTTTTTATTGTTAAGTAGCCTTATTTCTCCCAATGTTTTGAAATAAATTCATCGCGGCCAGAAACAGCACGATCTTGCTCGTAATGATCTGCTTCTTTTTTATAATAATCTTGATGGTAATCTTCTGCTGGATAAAAGTGTTGAGCATCACGAATAATGGTTACAATAGGTTTATCGAAGCGTCCACTGTTCGCAAGTTTTTCTTTTGATGCCTCCGCAATTCTTTTTTGTTCTTCCGAATATGTAAAAATGGCGGTTGCATAGGATTCACCTCTGTCGTGAAACTGCCCATAGGCATCTGTCGGATCAATTTGCATCCAATAAATATCGAGTAATTGCTCGTAGCTAAATATCGAAGGGTCAAATTCAATTTCTACTACTTCCAAATGGCCAGAGTCGCCTTTTTTAACATCTTCATATGTTGGATTTTCTAAATGGCCACCCATATAGCCTGATGTGACCTTATGTATACCGTCCCATTCTACAAATGGCTTCACCATACACCAAAAACAGCCACCAGCAAACGTTGCTTTTTCAATCATGTTCATCATCCTTTCTTTTGTGAAAATATTATAGCATTTTTTTGCTCATAACTGGCAAATAGGGTGTAAAATAACGAATAGAGAACTGTTGATAAGGATAGCAAGTGCAAAAAATGAAACTTTCCTTACTAGCAATCGTTACATTAACTATAAAAAAATAGAGGAGTAATATGTTATGGAAGAGCAAGAGTATACGAGACGCTCGCAACGGCCTAAAAAGCGTCGATTGCGTAAAGGGAGAGCATTATTTACGTTCTTATTACTCTGTGTCATTGTCATTGCCGGCTATAGCGTGATGCAATATCGCAGTGGTTTGCAATTAGCAACTGACACGAAGGTAGCACAAGAAGATTTTACTGGTGACCAAGTAAAGGACGATATTGAAAATTATTTATTATTAGGAATTGATACACGTGGAGAAGAAAAATCACGCACAGATACAATGATGGTATTATCTTGGAATAAGAAAACGAATGATGTCAAGCTCGTGTCATTTATGCGAGATATATATGCGGACATCCCTGGCTATCAATCCTACAAGCTCAATACTGCCTACTATTTAGGTGGGGTTCAGCTGTTAAAAGATACATTAAGTAATATGTTCGGCTTACCGATTCATCACTATGCACTCGTAGATTTTAAAAATTTTGAATCACTCGTTGATATTTTAGCGCCAAATGGTGTGGAAATAGATGTTGAAAAGGATATGTCTGAAAAAATTGGTGTGACCCTTACAAAAGGCACACATCAATTAAATGGTAAAGAATTGCTTGGCTATGCGCGCTTCCGTCATGATGCAGAAGGCGACTTTGGTCGTGTAGCTCGTCAGCAAAAAGTAATAGAAGCATTAAAAAATGAACTATTAGCACCTCAAAATGTATTGAACTTACCAAAATTCATTGGTGCAGCACAAGGCTATATTACGACGGACTATTCATCTGCAGGTGAAATAAAGCAAGTTTTGAAAATGGTATCAAAAGGGAAAGTATCCATAGAAAAAGCGACAGTACCGATTGAGGGCAGCTATGAGTTCCAAAACTTTAGCCACGCTGGGTCTGCCATTGTCATTGATGAACAAAAAAATAAAGCGTTTTTAAGTGAGTTTTTAGGTATTTCCTTAGAGTGATGTTTCGCAAAAGCCAACAATATCCTGTAAAATAAAGGTGAGCATTTGGATTGGGGTGTCAATATGAGAGAACAAAGACCAAGGGAGCATTCAAACTTTTTTTCAACGAAGTTTATCCGCTTTTTAGGTGGTAAAAATTTATTATTTACATTGCTTATTTTATTATTACTTGCATGTGTGATTTTCATGTTTGGAAAAGTTTCCTTCATATTTACCCCGCTACAAGTATTATTTGAAGTTGTTATTTTACCAGGGGTGCTTGCCGTAATAGGTTATTATTTATTACGCCCATTATTAGGCATACTGGAAAAGTGGCGTATTCCAAGAGCATGGGGCATCTTAATTTTATATATCGGTGTGATTGGCGTTATTACGTTACTTGTCGTGCTAGTCTATCCTTTTTTACGTGATCAATTTACGAATTTAGCACAAGAATTTCCTGTCTATTTTATGGCACTAACAGAAAAAATAGTGGAATACTTGAATAACTCTCGTATTAATGAGTATTTAGCCAATATTGAAAACTATGAAAAAGTCGTTACGAATTTTACAACGGATATTGTTGAAACTGTGAAAGATACAGCCGCAAACTTAGCACAAGGTGTTGCGACTGGTATAACAGGATTTGTATCTACCTTAACGGGCATTATTTTATCGCTCGTGACCGTGCCGTTTATTTTATTTTATTTACTAAAAGATGGCGAAAAACTGCCGAAATTCGTTATGAAAATTTGCCCACCGCGCATGCGTACGGGTTTACACGACGTCTTACACGATATGGACAAACAAATTAGCTCTTATATTCAAGGGCAAATTTTAGTTTCCATGTGTATCGGGGCCATGGTGACGATTGGCTTCCTAATCATCGGCATGAAATATGCATTGCTACTCGGCTTCTTAGCGATGATTACAAGTGTCGTCCCATATTTAGGGCCGGTCATCGCGATTACGCCAGCAGCGATTATTGCGCTTGTAACTTCGCCATTTATGCTTGTAAAACTAGCGATCGTTTGGACAGTCGTACAGTTGATTGAAGGCAAGTTTATTTCTCCACAAATTATGGGGAAATCATTAAGCATCCATCCGGTATCCATTATTTTCGTATTATTAACTGCAGGTTCACTATTTGGTGTACCAGGCGTTATTTTAGGGATACCAGGCTATGCAATTTTTAAAGTGTTAGTGACACATTTGTTTAAGTTATTTAAGAGACGATACAATCGTTATGAGGATGAAGAAATACAAAAATATGATGTCTAAGTATAAACAGCTACTGCGCTAGGCGGTAGCTGTTTTTCATGTATGCACTTAGAGGTAAAATAAAAGCATGTGAGAAGGATTTTTTCCTCTCACATGCTTTTATTCGTTAAATAGAGACGTTTTTCAGACGATCTACGGCTTCTTGCAGTAGCTCTTTTGGCTGCACAAGTGCTAGTCGCAAATAGCCTTGTCCTGCTGTGCCAAATACTGTTCCTGGTACGGTAACAACACCAATTTGCTCAATCAGCTTAAATGCTAAATCGGTGCAGTCTATATCGTATGGATATTTTGCCCACACAAACATACCGCCATCAGAAGGGGCTGCATCCCAACCGAGTGCGCGTAATCCGTTCATCAGCGTTTGATGACGCTCGGAGAATGTTGCACGCAAGTTTTCAGTAATTTCTTCGGCATTATCTAATGCTACGACTGCAGCATCTTGAATTGGTTCAAAAATACCGAAGTCTAAATTCGATTTCAGTTGCTTTAAAACGGCAATCATTTCGGCATTACCCGCAATATAGGCAATGCGTGTTCCAGCTAAGCTAAAGCTTTTTGAAAGAGAGTTAATTTCCATGCCAACTTCTTTTGCGCCTGGTGTAGCTAAAAAGCTAATCGGAGCATCCCCAGTAAAATAAAACTCGGAGTAAGCGGCATCGTGAAGAACAATAACATTATATTTTTTAGCAAAAGCCACGACTTTTTCAAAATAAGCAAGTGAAGGCATTGCAGGTACAGGATTCCCTGGGAGATTTAAAATAAGCAGTTTCGCTTTTTGGGCAATCTCTTCCGGTACTGCGTCTAAATCAGGTAAATAATTGTTCTCTGCTGTTTGTGGCATGTAGTAAGGTGTTGCACCAGCTAGATGAATGCCTGCATCGTAAGCGACGTAAGCTGGATTTGTTGATAGAACGATGTCACCCGGATCACAAAATGCGATAGGCAGATGGACTAAACCTTCTTGTGAACCAATCGTTTGAATAATTTCACTGGCAGGATCTAAATCCACTTGACTACGGCGTTTATAGTAACGGCTTACTGCATCGTAAAAACGTTGTGTGCCTGTTAACGTATAGCCATATGATTCTGCTAAGCCCGCTCGATACGATAAATGCTCGCGAATTTTTGCATGCGGAGGTAGGTCAGGACTACCTAAGCTCAAGTCGATTAAAGACATTCCTTTTTCTTGTTGTTGTTTAGCAAAGTTCTTCAAATCTCCGAAAATTGCTGGTGTAAATAAAGACATTTTTTTAGATGGTACGATTTTCAAACGAGTACACTCCTTATAGTTGTATAACAGAATAGTAGTTCACATTTTATCATACTAAAGCACAGAAAGGGAAAGTTATTCTGAAAAAAGAATATATTCTTGTAATGAAGAAGATGCTTGCATAGGCTAGCAGAAATATTTAAGCTTATATGATAGAAAATGGTGGCTTGCTCACATCAGCGCAACAAAGAGCCGTTTTTCTGCTATTATAAAGCGAGGAAGGTGTTGTGGTGATGAAGGTATTTTCTTTAAGTGGGCCGAGTGGAACAGGGAAAAGTACGAGTGCACTTGTCTTTGCACATAAAATAGGGGTTGAGGCCATTATTGATGATGGTTTATTAATCGTCAATGGCATGAAAGTTGCGGGTGTATCTGCCAAATTTGAGAAAAATACAATTACGGCTGTACGTCGTGCAATTTTTACGGAGGAGGCGCATCGTGAGGAAGTGATGAAAGCGCTCACTACAAATAATGTCCAATCGATTTTACTCATCGGCACGTCCGATAAAATGACGAAAAATATTGCTCAACGTTTAGAGCTAGGGCCAATTGCAACATTTTATTATGTCGAGGATATTCGCACACAAAAAGAAATTCAAAAAGCGCGATTTATTCGTCAAACGCAAGGTAAGCATGTGATGCCAATACCGTATCGTCAAGTCGAGCAAAATTTCTTTAAACGTCTTGTGCAAAAAGGCAAGGACATTTTTACCCCAAAGCGTGAAAAAATAGGTGAAACAACCATAGTTCGTCCGGATTTCCAACAAGAATATATTGAAATTGAAAAGCAAGTATACGTGCAATTACTATCTTTTTGCTGCAATCAACAAGATATTGTGCAAAAGGTAGAGCACATACAGTTTACACTTGGCGAACAAGCAAAGGCGACCATTTCTTTGCAATTAAAAATGCCAATCGATTATGTATTGCCACGTCGTTTACATCAGCTGCAAGAAGCGGTGCAACAGTCATTTTTTCAACATTTCGGCTATGAACTCGATGCTATTAACCTTTTTGTCCATTGTGCTTTGCCAAAAAAGAAATAAAAAACAGGTACTACTTGCGCAAACAAACGTCAAGAGTACCTGTTTTGTTATTTGGAAGGTCGTGTAAATTGCGGTTGACGTTTTTCTACAAAAGCGCGGCAACCTTCGGTAAAATCGCTGCCGACAAAGGGGGTAGAACCTTGCCAAAGTGTTGGAACACTGTCAACGCATTCTTGAACAGAACGTTTTACGGCAAGTAAGGATTCAGGGGACATACCAGCAACAAGTTTGCCCATTCGAATCATAAACTTATTGATATCTTTTTCAGCAACTAAATAGTTTAGCATGCCAAGCTTAAATGCTTCCTCCGCTTTAAACATGCGGCCTGTAAAAACTAAATCCTTTGTAGTTGAAGGGCCGACCAATTGGACAAGACGCTGTGCAAATTTATTATTTAACGTGATGCCTAATTTACCTACAGGAATACCTAATTTCGCTTTTTCAGAGCCAATGCGAATATCACAAGCTAATGCAAGTTCTAAACCAGCACCCATTGCGGGACCGTTAATAACGCCAATTGTTGGGATCGGTAAACGTTCGATTGTTGAGATTGTTTTCTCCATATGTAAAAATGCTTCTTCTGCTTTTTCAAGAGAAATCGCGTTAAATTCTTTAATATCAGAACCTGCTGTAAAATTTTCACCAGATCCTCGCAAAAGTAGCACTTTATTTTTTGGATTATCTAAGACGTTTAGTGCGATTTTAGCTAATTGATCCCACATATTTGCTGTTAGTGCATTTTTCGCCTGAGGACGGTGAATGGTAATAATCGCAAGTCCAGCCGTTTCTTGATAAATAATTTTTGCATCTTCCGCCTCAAGACGAGTTGTTCTTACTTGCATAATTGGGAAGCCTCCTACAATTAAATTAATACCTATATTATATAACACAAATAAGTAGAAACACTAACTAATACGAATTAACATGTATTTTTAACCTGTTATACAATATTATGCGCATTTTTCAGCGAGTGTACTACAACAGAATATTGCTATTGTAATAAAGCAAAACATATGAGAAACTACTATAGGAACATTTGTTTCATTATTAATGAAAGGCAAAATCAGTTCCACAAATAGATGCTATCAATCAATTACAGATTATCCGACACTAATTTATAAATAAAATAATTACCAATACGCCCGTTATATACGATAAAATTTAACTACAACACGCTCAATTGATAAGGAGGGACCAAGATGGTAACATTACGTGAAGCATGGCAAAGCTATTTATTGCTATTAAACTCGTTAAAGAAAAGTGCTGCAACAAAAAAGCAATACAATATAGACGTTCAGCAATTCATAGCATTTGCAAATGAGCAAAACATTGAAAATATCGATAACCAATTGAAAGAATTAATCGTTATCTATAGTAATTTTTTAAAGGAGAATTACCCAAATGTAAATACTTATAATCATAAAATCGCTTCGTTGCGTAGTTTTGTAGATTTTGTTTTTTTGCGAGAATGGGCAGAACCATTCGATTATGAAAGTATTTTACAGCCCAAAAAGAGAACGAAAGACACCTTAAAACTGCTTACAAAAGAACAATTAACAAACATTGTAGAAGTATGGCCAACGTATTTTCAATATGCCAAAACACAAGAGCACGCTTGGCTTGCTAGAAGGAATGGTTGTATTGTGCAAATGTTTATTGAAACAGGATGTAAGCCAGCAGAACTTGTTCGCATGAAATGGGCACATCTTGACATTGATTCAAACGTTATTGCCATCGCAAATCATAATGGAAAACGACAAATGAAGCTTACTCAACTTTTGATGGACATGTTGCTGCTTTATCAAAATGCAACAGCGGAAATACATGAGAAGAATGTAGGGGAATGGCTGTGGGTAAGTGAGACAAGCCAAACAAAACCGATTACGACGAAAACGGTAGAACGGATTTTTCAAACGATCTCTAAAGAAGTCGGCACCAATGTGCGGGCGACAGATATCCGTTATACGGTGTTGCAAAAGGCTATAAAAAGTGACTTTGCAATCGAGAGTATTCAGCAAAAAATGGGTTATGTCCGAAAATGGGTATTAACGGAACGCCGAGATCGTTTTAAGTAGACGTGCAGTAAAGAATGCTTTCACACATTTACTGCACGTTATGTTACAAATGAGTTAAAGCTTTGACATTTACTTTGACCTTCAAATCATGTTTGCCGCCTGTGTAGACGCCTTCGACAGGACTAATATCTGTATAATCCCGACCAATACATAAAATAATATGATTTTCTAATACTTCTACATTATTTGTTGGGTCTAAACCTATCCAGCCAATGCCAGGTATCATTACTTCAACCCAAGCATGTGTTGCTATATCACCGATTAAACCAGAATTTTCATTGACATATAAATAGCCACTAACATAACGAGCAGGTATGCCTTTTGCCCGTAAAATCCCTAGCATAACATGTGTGAAGTCTTGACAAACACCTCTTTTTAATTCAAAGGCTTGACTGGCAGTTGTCGTCACATTTGTTGCAGTCGGATCATAGTTAAATGTGGAATATATATATTGCATTAAATTAAGCGAGAATAGTACTGGATTTTCAGCATGACCTATCGCATGAAAAACTTCTTCTATTTGGGCGTCGGTCATATACGTAAAGCTTGTTGATTTTAAATAGGGCAAATAATGTTCATAAAAGAGCTGTGAATGAAAAATGGTTTGCATTTCAGGTGAATATTGAATGCGATGAATAAAAGGTGCACGTTGTATACTGACAATTGATGTTGTTTCAATTTCTAACTCTCGATGCTGCTCAGGAATATAAAATGTTCCGACTGTATTGCCCCAAATATCCGCATGTTCGCGCGTCAATGACGATGGTGAGATCGCAATTCGATAGGACAGCAAACGCTGTCGCTCATCACTGCGAGGTTTTAAGCGGATTGTATTTAAACTTTGATCGACTTCAGATTCATATTGAAAAGTATTGGTATGGTGAATTTCAAATTTCATTGTGTCCGCTTCCTTTTGATTACTGACTTGCGTGTTGAAAAGGAGCTGTGAGTTGTTCCTTTCAAGCTTGTAGGCTGGGTTCATATAAATGATAAACTGTGGAAAATGTATGACCGAAATCAATACATTGACACAATCTTTCCTCCATTAAAACTATCACTTCCTCTAAGGAAGATGACGGAATATCGACCTCGTTAATTGCAGCTAATAAAGCCTTTAACGGTGTGTTTAGCGCTAAAAAACGTGCTGTTAAATGGTCTTTTTCGATATGAAGAAATGCTTCTTCCAGTTTTTTTAGACAAACGATGACTGAACGTGGAAAATGCGCATCATGCAATAAATACTGGATAACATACTTCAGTTTTGTTTGATGGTATTTACGATGAAAAGACTCAGTCGCTTTTGTTAAATCGAGTAAAAACGTACCGTCTACATCGTCCAAATGGCTAGTTGCTAGTTTTTGCTGTTCTAGCATGATAAGAATCATTCGAATCATTTTTTCTGCACGTTCGAGCCATTTGCCCACTTGCATAAAATAAAAAGGCAAATCACGTTCCATAGAATCCTCGATTAAACCTGTCACCGTTAATGATGTCTTACGAACATTGTGTAAAAAATAATGTAGTGAAATTAATGGAAAAGGTCGTTCCCGTACCATAATTTCTTGCTGCATATATAAATAAAAAGCGTTGTGTAACTCCCAAAGCTCAATCGGAATACGATCACGTGTAATGCGGGCATTTTCTCGGATAGCTCTTAATGTAGCATGGAGCGCATTGCTATTGTTCTCGGAAAATAATAAGTATTCAATTAGAGGATTGACGCATATGACTTCATAGCTTGCCATAAATTCTTCTTTTGAGGCACAAATATCTAAGATAGCTTCCCAATGATCGAAATATTCATGTTCATTACCTGATTGCTCCAACATATTCAACAGCTGTACTTGTAATATATGTGCATTTGTTTCTGTTCGTTCACTATATCGTGCCATCCAATACAGTGCGTCTGCTACTCGACTTAGCATGCTGCAATTCCTCCTTTAATATCCACGTATCTTTTGCTCCGCCACCTTGCGATGAATTAACGATTAACGAACCTTCATTTAGTGCTACACGTGATAAACCACCTGGAAGCACAAAAATATCATCACCTTTCATAACATAGACTCGTAAATCAACATGACAAGGATAAAACTTACCATTTTGATAAGCTGGTGCACGTGATAACTGAATCGTCGGTTGCGCAATATATTGCTGTGGATGTTTTAAAATTTTTTCATGGAAACTGTTGATTTCTGCAGCACTGGCATGCGGTCCAATGAGCATATCATAACCACCGGAAGCACTCACATTTTTAATTACTAACTCATGTAAATGGTCAAGCACCCATGCCCGCTGACTTTCATCATGGAGATGGTAGGTAGGCACATTTTCTAAAATAGGTTCCTCTTGTAAATAATAACGAATCATATCTGGTACGTAAGCATACATCGCTTTATCATCTGCCACACCATTTCCTACTGCATTTAAAATCGCAATATTGCCTGCCTTGTAAGCCGCCATTAAATGCGCTACACCAAGTAAAGAATCCTCTCGAAAGACAGTTGGATCTAAAAAGTCATCATCTATTCGACGATAAATGATATCAATTTGCTCGAGACCATAAATGGTCTTCCTATAAACTTTAAGATCTTGAACAATTAAATCCCGTCCTTCTACAAGCTGTATATTGAGTTGTTGCGCTAAAAATACATGGTCATAATAGGCAGAATTATACATCCCTGCGGTTAATAAAACTGCTTTTGGTTCTACATGAGCTTGTAAAGTAGGTGGTCGATGCGCAAGAAGCGCCTTTTTCATCGATGCCATTTGTTTTTCAAGTGATTGAATGGTATGTTTAGAAAAAAATTCAGGATAGATTTCCTTCATAACATAACGGTTTTGAAAAACGTAAGAAATGCCAGAAGGATTACGCAAATTATCTTCCAATACACGATAAACTCCATGTTCATCGCGAATTAAATCAATGCCTGCTAAAAAAATATGATTATCAATCGGCACTTTCACACCGAGCATTTCTGGAAAATAATACGGATTTTGTTCGATAAGCCTTCGTGGAATAATGCCGTCTATGACGATTTGCTGTTGTGTATAAACATCATGTAAAAAACAGTTTAACGCTTTAACACGTTGTTTCATTCCTGTTTCAATAATATGCCATTGTTCATGGGGGATAATAATCGGTACAAAATCAAAAGGCATTGTTCGTTCTGTCCCACCCTGTGCACCATATACAGTGAATGTTATCCCTTGTCGAAGGAAGCTTGATTGCGCTTGCTGGTGTTTTTCTTCTAGCTGTTCTGGTGAAAAAGCACTTAACTTACGATAGAAGGAGCAATAATGCGGTTTCGGCTGATCACCATCTAACATTTCATCAAAATACGAACCTGAATCATACAATTTCATCATGTGAACCGCCTCCGAATTTAAGTAGTAATAAAAACGTGTTACACTTATAGAAATACATAAAAGGAGCTAGTAAAAAATGACAAACATTAATTTAATGCAAGCTTATGAGTTAGACAAGCTATCGAAACTAGATTTGTCTGACGAGGACATTTTACAAACTTTAAGAACAGGGGATGTATCTTCATGGCATTCATTGGCACCAAACAATGAATTCAATGAAACATTGGCTCTTTATCGAGAAGGTGAACAAACATTTTTAATTGCGCTGCATGGTCAATATCGAATTAAATATGTAACATTGCCAGGCATACAACGTTTACTCCATCTTCGTTTTAATTTAGAAGAAACAAAGCATTTCACATTGGAAGATACAGGTATTACAAATTTAACTTGCGATGAGGATACTATTTTGAAGATCGAAGACATGTTATCCATTAACTGGACGATAGCCAAACAAACAGATGGTACATATCGTATTTTCGCTAAATATTTACAAACATCCATTTAATTCCATGCGCGTTGTGAGACGAATCGACTCGTATCGTTATACGTCGAATCATTTTTCGATTCGTCTCAGCGCATCATCGTATACTAGAGTTTAATATTCATTCGGCGATAGAATTATGCATAAAAATTTTTTCTACTATCCAATTTCTAGTAGCTGAAGGTTGCTAATTCACAAATTATATATGTAATTATTTTCAAATAGATGGAAGCATGACTTGGCTGCAAATTCCACTATACTAAAATGTAGTTTCCTCATATCAAGTTTTAACTGACAAAATAAAAAAGCATAAATAATCAAGCGATGATTTCTACTATGTAGAAGTCATCTTTTTTTATCCATAAAATAGGAGGTGCTATTGTTGAATAAGCTATTTTTTGCAATAAAGTTCCCAAATTTATATTTGGGAACGTTTTTTGTGGTAAAATAGTGCATATAGAGGTGATTTTATGCAAACGCAACTACCGAAAATAATGAAAGATTTCCTCGTGTACTTAACGACCATTAAAGGGAAATCACAGCGTACAAGAAAAGAATATGAATACGATCTTACTTTATTCTTTCGTTTTCATATAGCGATGCAAAATGATATCGCGATTGCCCAACTAAACGACATCAATATTGCAACTATTACAATAGAAGAAATTCGTGAAATTACATTAGAGGATCTCTATTTATTTATGGAATATTGTGAGGTGCACCGTCAAAACGCTGCTTCAGCAAGAGCGAGGAAAGTAGCCACATTAAAGTCATTTTTTAAATACCTTAAAGGCAAACGGCGTCTCATAGAGGAAAATCCAGCAGAAGAGTTGGAAACACCGAAGATTGGACGCAGAAAACCAATTTATATGAATATGGCAGAGGCAACACAATTTATTGATGGGATTCAAAACTACCGAGCTTCACCGCGCAATTATTGCATGATGATGTTTTTCTTAAATCTCGGCATTCGAGTATCAGAACTTTGCCAACTCAATACTTCCTCCATTCAAGGACGGTATTTAACCGTTATCGGAAAAGGGAATAAAGAACGTACCGTTTATTTAAATGATAGTTGCCTCCAAGCATTAAACAATTATCAACAAAGCGGAAAAACAGTTTATAAAGGTGCAGGTGAAGAGCCGCTATTTGTGTCACAAAAGGGAACACGTTTTACCCGACAAACAGTGGCTAAAATTGTCAAGCAAATCAACAAACAGTCCGGATTACATAAGGACCACCTAACACCGCATAAACTACGCCATACTTCTGCGACCATGATGTATAAAGCAGGTGCAGATATCAGGAGCTTACAGCATATATTAGGGCACTCCAGTGTTGCGACAACGCAAATTTATACCCATATTGAGGATGAACAGTTACAACATGTACTAGATAATAATCCATTCAATATTGTAGCCGACAGATAGATTACAAGAATACAAACGAAGATGATGCATATATACTAAGTAGGAGCAAATTTAAGGGGGATAACGCATGATACCATCATTACTTGTGCAACTAAATGCAACAAGAGAACAATTAGTAAAGGAAATAGAGCTACTCAACAATCGTCAATTTAATCAAAAGGCTGATGCAAACAGCTGGAGTATCGCGCAAATCTGTCATCATTTAGCGCTAGTAGAAGCATCGACTATCAAAGCCATTGCCTGGGGCCTATCTTCACAAGAAACTACCCAACCCGAGCGGCTCGATGTTCAGAAAATAACAGATAGAACGACAAAGCTTGCAGCACCCAAAATTGTTGAACCGACTGATAAACCTTTTGAAGTGCAGGATATGCTAACATTGTTAAGTGAGACAAGGGAGCAACTAACTAGTTTTTTACTCGGAATTGCCGATCCATCTTTGCTGGCGAAAAAGGCGGTAAAACATCCAGCCTTCGGTCCATTAGCACTCGACCAATGGATAGAGCAAGTATATTTACATGAACAACGTCATATTGAGCAAATACAGGAAAGCAAAACAAGCGTCAGCTAAATTGATTTAGGAGTTAATCGCACAGCAGTTATGACAAAAGCAACAAAGCAAATGATAAAAAAAAGAACAAAACAATTGATGAAAAATATCTACTTAGAACTTAGAGATTGCTTTATTGTTGAAGTGATTTGGACGATTATCATGTGGATACCAAGGCTTGTCCTAAGACTAATTAAAAATTTATGGTAAAACAAGCACATAAAACTCGACTTCTCCCCATTAACGGAGGAATCGGGTTTTTTTACTTGTTTTACGGGAATAACCTATTGACGAACGGCATAATCTGTTATATATTAAATAAAAATAAAAACAACTGTTATAAAACAGATTCTAAGGAGGAATATTTAATGTCAAAGTATCGTGAAGGTTATGAGTTTTATTGTGAAATGTGTGAACGCTATGGTCTAGAGCCTATTTCATTCCGTTATTACATCATTCAATTATCGCAGGAACAACTTTCAGCTTATAATATGCAAGCAAAAAAGCTTGGAATTTAAGTTATGAATGATAAAGGATGTGGTTATGACGGACGCCAAAATGAATAGTTTATAAAAAGCCCAGTCTTACTTTTTAAGTACAACTGGGCTTTTATTAATAGTAAAGAAATTTCAGAAAAATTATTGACGGCAGCGCTCAACTGTTATATATTATTTATACAAAATTAAATCTGTTATAGTACAAAATGGAGGGATTTATTTGGCACAGTATAGAGAAGGGTACGACTATTATTGCAAAAAATGTGAACAGTTTAATTTAGAGCCTATTAATTATTATTACTATATGAATAAGTTGTCGCAAGAACAATTAGCTTATTACAATGAAGCAGCGCAAGAAAGGAAGTAGATCGTATGACAGATTATCGACAAGGGTATGAATTTTATCGCCAAATTAGTGACCAACATGGATTAGAGCCGATTAATTTTCACTACTATATTTTATCTTTATCACAACAACAACTAGATGCTTATAATGAACAAGCAAAAATGATAGGAGGACCGATAGAATATGAAGTCTCATAACATGTAAAATGCCTTACTGCCCGACTGTGACAGTAAGGCATTTTATATTCATATAATATTCTTCGTCATATATTTAAAAGGTAAATAGTATAACAACAGTATTTACGGTAGTACAAATGTAATTATTGTTAATGAAAAATCACTATAACTAGTACGTTAAAAGTCATTATTTTATGTCTAAATTATAGAAATCAGTATAATTAGAAATTTGCAAAACTTATATTTGGGTTGAATTAACTGCTTTTCTAAGACTATAATATAATTACATAAAAAAGGGCCATCTACCACAACTTTATACCTCACTCCTATATAAAGAAAAAGTACTAAACCCTCTTATTTTAATGAACGGAGAATGAAGATGATGAATATCACGCCGAGTAGTATAAATCAAGTGAACTATAGCTTGAAAGAATTACAAGATATTTTTTCAGCAATGAACAGTTCGATCATCGTAGCTATAACAGATCGGACCGGAAAAATTACTTTTGTTAATGATCATTTTTGTAAAATTTCTAAATATACGCGTGAAGAATTGATTGGACAGGATCATCGTTTGCTAAACTCGGGTTTCCATCCGAAATCTTTTTTCAGAGAAATGTGGAAAACGATTGGAAAAGGAGATATGTGGAATGGTGAGGTGTGCAATCGCGCAAAAGATGGTAGTTTATACTGGGTGAAAACAACAATCATTCCTTTCCTTGATGATCAGGACAAACCTTATCAATATATTGCGATTCGAGTAGATATTACCGCGCAAAAAGATATAAAAAAAATTACACATATTGCGTATCATGATGAATTAACAGGGTTACCAAACCGTCGTAAATTAGAGCAACGTTTAGAAAATGAATTTCATCAATCTCGACGTACAAGTGAGAAGTTTGCGTTATTTTTCATTGATGTCAATCGTTTTAAAAACATAAATGATGGACTTGGCCACATCATCGGCGATATGTTTCTTGTAGAAATGGCAAATCGTTTGCGAAATATCGATTACACTTCTAATTCTTTTTATCGTCATAATAGCGATGAATTCGTTATGATATTAAATGATGTGTCGCGTATCGAGGAAATGGCAAAAGAAATCATTGCTGTTTTCAATGATAGCTTTATTGTAGATGCTTATGAATTTTACGCCAGTATTAGTATTGGTATAAGCATTTTTCCTGATCATGCGAATTCTATTGAAGATTTATTAAAAAATGCTGATATCGCCATGTATGCTGCAAAATCTACTCGAGGTAATCAATATAGGTTATATCGTCATAATATGGATGAAGCAAATGACAAGTGGTTATTACTTGAAACGAAACTTCATCAAGCATTAAAGAATGATTCCTTAGAGTTGCATTATCAACCAAAAATCGATTTAAAGACAGATCAAGTGGTAGGCATGGAAGCATTGCTGCGTTGGTATGATTCGGAGTTAGGTCAGTTGCCACCGGATCGCTTTATCCCGTTTGCAGAAGAATGCGGTTTAATTAATGATATTGGTGTATGGGTATTACATAAGGCTTGTGCGCAAGTATGTGCATGGAACAAAACTTTTCAGTTAAATTTACGTGTAGCTGTCAATATTTCGCCGATTCATATTAGCACACAAGGTTTTGTTGAAATGGTACGGGGAGTTATTGCAGAGACAAATATTGACCCACATTTATTAGAAATTGAAATTACGGAAATGAGTATGCTTGATTATACAGAAGAGTTAATCAATACAATTGAGGAGCTACGAGCTTTAGGCATCACAATTGCATTAGATGACTTCGGTACAGGCTATTCATCGTTAAATTATTTAAAAAAATTCCCTGTAGATGTATTAAAAATAGATCGGGCATTTGTGCGTGATATTTTACCAGAGAATACGGGTATCGCCATGATTTCAGCCATGATTTCATTAGCACACGCGTTAAACCTTCAAGTAGTTGCTGAAGGTGTCGAAGAGGAAGCTGAATTAAATGTGTTGCGTGAGCATGGCTGTGACTATGTACAAGGCTATTATTTTAGCAAGCCGCTATCTGTGGAAGACTTTACAACTAACATCCTAAAATAATCATCAATAAATAAAACTAACTCTTTCGTGGAGTTAGTTTTATTTATCGTAAGTTAGTTTACATAATATTTTTATAGTTAAATAAAACTAATTTACATTTTTTGTTATGTTTGTGGTACAATTTGGGTTGAATTAGCCTCACAAAGGAGGATGGGTTATATGAGAAAGAACATTTTATTTGCATAGCAAAGGCTATTGCATAAAACTAAATCCAAATAGCCTTTGCTCTTCCTAAAAGATCAATCATACATTTAGGAGTGCAAATATGAGCTATAAAAAAGCAAGTAAACTGTTACCGGCAGAGTTGATAGCGTTAATTCAAAACTACGTAGATGGTGAGACGATTTACATCCCCCGAAGACAAGATCGTAAAAAGAACTGGGGGGCAGGAACTACTACTAGAAATGAACTAGCTAAACGAGATAATCTGATTTATCAAGATTTTCGTTCGGGCACAGATATAAAGACTTTAAGTGCGAGGTATTATTTATCTTTAAAAAGTATTCAACGGATTATTTTGAAAGAAAAAAGGAAAAATAGATGAAATAATTGATGTGGTTTTTCACTTTCAAGTGCTCGTCATAAAAGCGGAATCCAAAGGCAGTAGTCCGCTATCATTAATAAGCTATGTGGGATTTTTCCACATGGCTTATTTTCTTTTATGAAACAAATATAAGGTTTTTCTTGGTATATCAGGCATTTATAATCAAACTAACAATGTGTCAATAGGAGAGATGATCCATGCCTTACTTGATAACGAAAGAGCATAATACCGAAGCGAAAGAACTGGTGAATAACGAGCTATACAAATTTAACGTAAAACATTTTCCAAAAGATTTACGAGGCAAGTACGAAGAAATTCATATTTTCTTAAAAGATGAGAATGGCAATGTCCGGGGAGGAATTGTTGGGGAAGTATGTTGGAACTGGTTAGAAATTCATACGTTCAAAATCGATGAGAATATACGACAATGTGGATTCGGTACAAAATTATTATTAGCACTTGAGGAGATCGCTTTTGCGAAACAATGTGATTTTATAAAGGTAGACACATTAAGCTTTCAAGCGTTAGGATTTTATGAAAAACACGGCTATCAAGTATTTGGAACGTTAAATAACGTAGGTAGAGATTTTCAGCATTACTATTTGAAAAAAGAGTTAACACCTTAAAAATGGAGGCTTTACAATGCATCATTACTTTACAATCGACTGTGGTGAAGTTTTATTAAGAGCGTTTCGTGTGGAAGATGTAGATGCTATTTATGAACTTACTTCACAACCGGAAGTCTATGAGTTTTTGCCAGATTGGCGTTCGACAAGAGAACAACGGCTAAACTGGGTTACAAATTATGAAATACCTGCTAACAAAGCATTTTTATCAGCATTGCCGAATATAATAGGTCAAAATTACTTAATGCTAGGAATTATCTTAAAGGAAACTGGTGAATTTATTGGTTTTTGCAATACTGGCATAAAAGAAGAACTATGTGAACCAAATCGTGAAATCGCTTATGCTATGTCAAAACATTACCGCAATCGTGGATACACAACGCAAGCAGTACAAGGTTTAATACAATTTTTATTTGAGCAGACAAATGTGGAACAAGTCAATACAATCGTCCAACTGCAAAATGTTAGTTCGACCAAGGTGATTGAAAAATGCGGCTTCCAATACAAAGAAAATATTGAAATTGATGAGCTAATGTATGCACATTATACATTGCTGAAAGAGGATTGGCAAAAGGACAAAGTCAATTAGTTGAGAGGCGTTAATCATAGTGATTAACGTCTTTTATTGAGCTAAAGCTATTAATTCAACTCAACAATATGGTAATATAAGGTATTAATAAAGTATGTTTGCTAAGAAAGGAGGACATGCACATTCCCAAGGGGTTATTTTGCTTCGCGTTTCTTTTTGGTGTTTGCTTATCAGGTTGTACATATAATAGCCTTCAAGGGGATACACCACCTAACGTTTTTATTGTAATAGCAGGTGAGAGTTATCCAACAAAGCTTGGTACATATTGTTGGCAAGAACGATGTGTTGATACATCGGGTCCTATTGACATGTTAAAAAATAGCGAGACCATTAAGGTCGAACCAGGACAAACGATTAAGTTTATGATGGACTTTGAACCACCACCAACCACCATAGAGCTCTCAATATTTAGAGAAAATGAGGAAGAAGTCAGTATTGAGCTGCAAGATGTTCATTTTTCTGCACCGACACAAAAAGGAATATACTATTATTCCTATAGTTTAAGATGGCAGAAAGATGAGCTATCGATTGGGGATGCCCATTATGCATTTGCATTAGAAGTAGAGTAATGCTGTAGATTAGGAGAATAGAAAATGGAATCTAAACTAATTATTATACGAGGCAACGCAGGCAGTGGGAAAACAACTACAGCGAAACAATTGCAAAACCAATTGGGGCGTGGCACGCTGCTCGTTTCACAAGATGTAGTACGTCGTGATATGTTAAAAGTGCACGATAGAGATGGTAACCTATCCATTGATTTAATTCGTCAAATAGCTGAGTACGGCAAGGATAAAAGTGAATTTGTCATTGTCGAAGGCATCTTATATAAAAGTCGTTACGGTAATATGCTAAATAGTTTAATTCAACTGTTTGCGCCCAGGACTTTTACTTATTATTTTGATTTATCGTTTGAGGAGACAGTTAAACGACATGAAACGAGGGCGCAAAAGCTGGACTTTGGAGAAGAATCTTTACGTGCATGGTGGAGGCCTCATGATACCCTTGAAGTGGACGGAGAAATACGATTGTCGAATGAACTGTCGCAGCAAGATGTCGTCAATTTAATCATGAATCAATTATCGAATTAGCTAGCATTTCTATGCAAGTATCTCTTACAATGGATATATTGAGCTCGAATTTACAACTATACTAAAAAATGCTAAAATTTATGGACCAATGAATAATTCATTGGAATGACAATTTAGGAGTAGCTGCCAATAACATATACCTATTTTAATATTTTTGTCTAACACTCAACGTCAAAAATGAGAATAGGAGAGACATCATGGTAGAATTGCACACAGAAAGATTAAGAATAATACCTTTGAACGCAGAAAATCTAAAGAACCTTATTGAGGATCCAAAGCAACTAGCGCAAAAATTTTCTTTAATGTCATCCGATAGTTTTTTAGATACAGAACTTCAACAAGCGATGAAAATTCGACTTGCAAAATTATTGGATGATCAGGATCATTATATTTGGTATACCAATTGGTTGATTGTGTCCAAAAGCCATAACTGCACTGTTGGTGGGATCATGTTAAAAGGTCTCCCAAACGCCAATGGTGAGGTCATTATAGGGTATTACACATTGCCTGATTACCAACGAAACGGCTTTATGACAGAAACCATTTACGCAATGAAAAACTGGTTGTTAAGCCAACCTGATGTAAAATCGGTTGTTGCGGATACGGAAAAAAATAATATCGCATCACATAAAGTATTAGAAAAAGCAGGGGCAGTACTTTATAATGAAACAGCCGAGTTATATTATTGGAGATTTATCTAACAAAAGCGATAAATATAAACAAAAAAGAGGACCTTTTTGAGGTCTTCTTTTGTTTTATACAGTAGCCATTTTTTGTAGGTCATAACCTTTTTCATTCTTTACCATTTAGCACATTGCGTGTTCTGCGATTGATGACATTTAAAATAGTAATATACTTCTGAAAATCTTCTGTTGTAAATTGCTCAAGGTTTTGCAAATGGTTGCCATACTCTTCTTGATCTAGCTTTTTATGATATTCATAAACTAACTTGCCTTTTGGTGTTAATTCAATGGTTAATTCTCGATAATTATTAGGATTTCGATATTTAAATGCTAAGTCTTTTTTGATTAATTTATCGACCATTTGAGAAACAGCACTTTTTGTACGATTTGTTAATTCTGCTATTTCAGAAGTATTCGTTTTAATTTGATCGCCAATTAAGTTTAGTGTATGTACTTCAATCATATAAAGCTCGTCATCGGTTCCGTACTTTCTTGGAATATTTTCGTATGAACTAATAAGCCTTGATGTTTCATAAAGGGTTTCCATTAGTTCGTAAAACACTTTCTCCTTCTCCATTTCACAGCCTCCTTTCAATCCGCAATAGACAATTATGAATACATTCTAACATATTAGAAAATCGAATAGAGATAGTTACGTATAAAAGGAATAATTTTTAAAAAAATCTGAATTTTATATTGACCATTTTACAGTTAAGGTGCTAAACTGAGAAAAATTCATTTTAAACGTTTGAAAAAATGCTTTTTAACAGAAATATCCGAAGGGGGCTATATAGTGCATTACAATTTTGATGAAAAAATTGAACGTCGAAATACGTATTCCTTGAAGTGGGACGGCGGAGAGTTAATTAAACAATTAGGTTATACAGAAAGATATGATGATGAGACGATTCCATTATTTACAGCTGATATGGATTTACCAGTACCTCAGCCATTGATTGAAGCGCTCCATAGAACGGTGGAGCATCGTATATTTGGTTACTCTGTTTTTCCAGATGAGTACTATCAAGCAATTCAGCAGTGGTTTAAAAAAAGGCATAACTGGACAATTGACAAAGAGGCCATTGTTTTTAGCCCTGGTACCGTTCATGCTTTAAACGTAGCAGTAAGAGCATTAACTAAGCCTGGTGATGGTGTCATTATCCAACGTCCTGTTTATCCACCATTTACAGCAGCTATTGAAGGGAATGGCAGAAATGTTCGAAATAATGCCTTAATTCGTCGTAGTGATGGCTATTACACCATTGATTTTGAAGATTTTGAAGCGAAAGCACAAGAAGAGAACACAAGTATGTTTGTGCTTTGTCACCCACATAATCCTACTGGAAGAATTTTTACAAACGAAGAATTGAAAAGGCTTTCAGCTATTTGTGAAAAAAACAATGTCCTTATTGTAGCAGATGAAATTCACGGAGACTTAATTAGAAAAAATCACACATTTACACCATTAGCTAACATTGCGAACAATACCGACCACATCATTACTTGCACAGCGATCAACAAAACATTTAATGTTGCAGGTTTACATTGCACGAATGTTATTATTTCCAATGCTGAACTAAGAAAGATTTATAGTGAAGCAATGGGGATGCAATTACCATCTCCATTTACAGTTGCTGCCCTTATTGCTGTCTACAATGAAGGGGAGGAATGGTTAGAGCAATTGACACAATATATTGACGACACAATGGCCTACGTGAAACAATTTTTAGCTAAAAAATTGCCTACTGTGAAAGTCAGTATTCCTGAAGGCACTTATGTCATGTGGATGGACTTTAGCGGATATGGACTTCCAGCACAAGAAGTACATGATCGTATTTATAATAAAGCCAATGTGCTACTGGAAGACGGTGACTTATTTGGCGAGGAAGGTGAATGCTGGCAACGAATCTGCATCCCATCACCGAGACCACTTATTGAAGAAGCACTTGAAAGAATTGCTAAGGAATTTCAAGATATCGAAAGGGGCGATGCATAATGAAAGCATTTGAACTCGCACAACAAATAGAAGACTATGTCATTGGCATTAGAAGAGATCTTCATAGACACCCAGAGATTGGTTTAAACGAAGTCAGAACAATGAAAGTAGTAACTGAAGAGTTAAGCAAAATGGGCATTCGTTATGAGATTGTGCCTGATGGTGGCATTATTGGCTTTATCGAGGGCAATCAAGCTGGAAAAACATTAATTCTTAGGGCAGATTTAGATGCGCTGCCGATGAAGGAAGAAGAAAATAATTTAAAAATGAAAAAGGTAGTTGTATCTAATACGGACCAAGCTGCGCATACTTGTGGCCATGATGGACATACAGCGATGCTCTTAGGGGCTGCTAAAATTTTAAGTCAGCATCAAGACAAAGTGAAAGGGAAAGTGCTGCTCGCTTTTGAACAAGGGGAGGAGATGGGAGGAGGCATTTTTAATCTATTAAAGCGCTTATGCGAGATTGGTGCAGATGGAGTATGGGGCATCCATTTAAAGTCGGATATACCAACTGGAAAAATTTCTATTGAGCAAGGACCAAGAATGGCCGCTTCATTTAGCTTTAATGTCTTAATTAAAGGAAAAAGTGGACACGGCTCACGTCCGGATTTATCGATTGCGCCATTAGATTGCTTTACAGACTTCTATAGCAATTTAAAAGCAATGCGGTTAAGCTCCCTAGATCCTTATAAAACCATTACCTATTCAATCGGTATGATAAATTCGGGCACTGCCAGCAATATTATTCCTGAAGATTTACAGTTTTCCGGAACAGCACGATATTTGGACTTTGAACAAGGGGCACATGCTGCGAAAGAATTTAAAAGAATACTAGAAAAGGTTTGTGATTTACATCACTGTACTTATGAATTTATTACAGAGCCTAAGGAATGTGATTTAATTGTCAGCAACCAAAAAGAGTGTGCACAAATTGCGAAAGTGGCTATCGAAAAAGCCGTTGGTGAAGAAGCTCTGTACACTTCACCAGCGTGGATGGCATCCGAATCATTTGCGTTTTATGAAAAGTATTTTCCCGGTATCTTTGCCTTTTTGGGCATTGAAAATGTCGAAAAAGGCATTGGGGCAGAACATCATAATGTGTTCTTTGATTTAGATGAAGATGCTTTAAAGCTTGGTGTAGCAGCTACTGTACAATACACAATTGATTTTCTTAATAACGACAATGAAATTACCTTTACGCCAGATACAAGAGATATTAAAAGCTTATTTGTTGCGAACGGTTTTGCCCAGCTAATAAGACATTAAGTTAAAAAAGGAGATGAAATAATGACACGCAAAAGACTTTGCTACTTACTATCGTTCATTGCATATATTGGAATGCCTTTAGGAATCCCCTTTATTAAAAGTGCCGAACCATATGTTCTAGGTCTTCCATTCCTGTTATTCTGGATGGTTTTATGGATTTTGTTAGGGACAGGCTTAATGCTAATAGTGCACCGTTTAAATCCTAGTGCTAGAGAGGAGCTAGAATAAGATGATTATATCGGTAGGAATCATTGCATTTTTCTTATGTATTGCATTACTGTTAGGTGTTATTGCTAGTAGAGGGAAGGATATGAGTCTAGAGCAATGGAGTGTTGGTGGCAGAGGATTTGGCTCCATTTTTATATTTCTATTAATGGCAGGTGAGATCTATACAACGAGTGCTTTTTTAGGAATAAGTGGTTGGATGTATGGAAAAGGTGGCGCAGCATTTTATAATATTATGATGCTAAACTATGTCATTGCCTATTGGTTAACACCGAAAATATGGAGCTATGGTAAGAAACATAATTTGCTATCGCAATCCGACTTTTTTGAAAAAGCCTATAAAAGCAAAGCGCTTGGCATGCTGATTGCTGTTGTAGGACTAGCGGCGTTAATTCCTTATTTAATTATCCAGCTAAAAGGTCTTGGCATTATTGTTTCTGAAGCTTCCTACGGTGCCATTGATCCGAAAATTACAATATGGATCGGCACAATTGCGATGATTGTTTATGTGATGGTTTCGGGTATACATGGCTCTGCTTGGACAGCGGTAATCAAGGATTTTCTCATTCTTGGCGTCGTACTATTTTTAGGGCTTTATTTACCTTTTCATTATTATGGCGGGATTCAACCGATGTGGGAAGCAATTGAAGTGGCGAATCCTGGGTTTTTATCGCTGCCAGACTCAGGTTTGAGTGCCTCGTGGTATGTATCGACAATGATGTTAACATCGTTAGGGTTTTATATGTGGCCACATACTTTTGTTGCGACTTTCTCAGCAAAAAGTGGTAATGCGCTAAGGAAAAATGCCATTATGCTTCCGATTTATGCACTATTTATCTTATTTGTTCTTTTTGCTGGAGCGGCAGCTATTTTACAAGTGCCAAATCTATCAGGTGGTAATGTAGATTTAGCATTATTTAAAATATCCACACAAACATTTCATCCAATTATCGTAGGTTTGATTGGCGCAGCAGGGCTGTTAACTGCCATTGTGCCGGGTTCATTAATTTTAATGTCAGCGGCAACTTTATTTGCCAAAAATATTGTTAAACCGCTTCGACCGCAAACGACGGATCAGCAAATTGGACGTATTGCTCGTTACACTGTACCAATGGTGGCACTAGTTGCTTTGTACTTTACATTTAGTGGTGGAGGAGCCATTACGTTATTATTTTTAATGGGCTATGGTCTCGTGACACAATTCGCACCTGCGGTAGTATGTAGCTTTTTTAAGAAAAATCCGTTTACGCTCCAAGGAGTATTCGTCGGAATTATTGTCGGTGTGGCGATAGTTGGTTGGCAAGCGGCAACTGGTACAAATTTAAGCACGCTGTTCCCGAGTTGGCCATCTTATTTACAGGATATTAATATCGGTTTTCTTGCTTTAGGGGTCAATATCTTTGTAACGCTCACTGTTAGCGCATTTACCAGAAAAGGAATTGTGCTACATGACGAATCATCTAATGAGAAAGCGGTAGAAAGTATTTCTTAATATTATTTATCTGAAAATTCTGATTAAAATTAAACGGAGGCGTTTTACGTGGAAAATAATAGTTTATACCAAAAATCAAATATTCGTAGATTACCAGAGCTTGCAAAACTAGCACCTGAGACATTCAAAGCATTTGCTACTTTCGATCGTTTGGCGCTAGCTGATGGTATCCTTTCTAAAAAAACGAAAGAATTAATTGCCATTGCTGCTGCGCATGTCACTGGTTGCCCTTACTGTATTGATGCACACGTTGCGAATGCAAAGAAATTACAAGTTTCTAAAGAAGAAATGACAGAAGCAATTATGGTGGCGACTGCGCTAAAAGCTGGATCTGCTATTGCGCATGGCTTAAATGCATTACAAGCATATGATGGAGAAAACAATGAAGATTTATATCAAAAATCAAATCTTGCTCGTTTTAAAGAGATTAATCAATTAAGCCCAGAAGCCTTCCGTGCATTTAATCAATTTGATTTAGCAGCATTGAAGCCAGGGCTTTTAAGCAAAAAAGACAAAGAGTTAATTGCAGTTGCGATTGCACATATAACTGGCTGTGCGTATTGCATCGAAATTCATACTAAAAATGCCAAGAAGTTAGACGTATCGCGAGAAGAATTAGTTGAAGCGATATTTGTTGCTACCGCTCTTAAGGCAGGATCGGCGCTGGCCCATAGCGTCAATGCGCTTAATGCGTATGACGATAATGAATAAGTAATGATACAAATCATTTTTTAGAGACAAGGAGCCAAAAGCAATTGGACTTTATCTCAAGGAGTTTACGGCAGGGGATTTATTATTTTTATCAGGGCAACTTTTCGTTGATCCAATAACGAATGAAGTAGGAGAAAACGATAAACTTCAGCTTTAGAGGCCTAGTATCTTTCAATTAAAAATATCGTCAACAAAGACATGGAGTATTTTGCTATGGTAAACGAGCAATACAGTTAGCTTTTGGACAACACCGTCCTGCAAGATCAGCGGTAGAGATTAGTCGACTGCCAAAGGTGTGGAAATAGGAGTTAAAGCAGCATTAACTATTTAGAAGCAAATCCATAAAAAAGAGACATTGCCTTATGGAAATGTCTCTTTTTTGCTATTGCTTCAAGCCTGCAGCAAAAAATGGGCCATTGAATGTGATAGTTGATAATATTTGTGCCATTTCTTGTGGTGTTTCTTTTCGGTCTTCCAGCAACCACTGCTGAATAACGCCGATATGGGCTGAAGCGATATAAGAGATTAAATATTCTCCTGGAACAAGTAGTTTACCTGGCTGTATAGGGGTATCGTGGTTTTCAAAAATTGCTTTCCACATAAAATTTTTCAGTTTGGTTTGAAAGGATAAGTCACCATTAGGACCTAATATCGCTTTTATAAATTTTCGATTGCGCTCTAAAAATTCAAAAATGAAAACCGCAATATCTAGTGGTTGTTTGATCGGGTTATTCGTACTAATGCTAGTCATCAATTTTGCTATATGTTGCTTTGCGATTGTTGACATTTCTATCATAAATTCTTCTTGGTAACGATTCATTAAATCATACTTATCTTGGTAATGCGCATAAAATGTCCCCCGATTGATTTTAGCTTTCGTTGTAATATCTTTAACGGTAATTGCTTCAAAGCCTTTTTCTTCAATTAATTCGACGAATGCTTCTTTAATGGACTCCATTGTCCGAACGACACGTAAATCCGTATAATTTTCTCTCAAATGAACCTCTCCTAAATTTTATCCAACATTTTGATGGAATGTGTTCTATAAACGACAGTAAGACTATTTTTGATTATTGTACGGATGTGATCTCACATCTATAATTCAAATTGTAATAAACAACAGGTTGTTCATTATTATAACTCAAAGAGGAGAGATAATGACATGTTCAAAAATAAAATCGTTTGGTTAGCGCCGATTCTTGCACTCATCATCATTTTTATTTTTTCACTCACTTTATTTCCGGCGGTGCAAGCACAACCGAAAAATTTACCGATTGCAATTGTCAATGAAGATCAAGGTGTTGAGCTACAAGGTCAACCAAAGCTAAATGTAGGCAATAGCATTGTTGAAATGATTCAAACGACTGCTGGGGCAGTAAAAGGTAAAGAACCCGCTGTAAAATGGGTGATTGTAGAGAGTAACGAAGAGGTACAAAGGGGACTCGATGCACAGCAATATTATGCGGCAATCGTTTTTCCAAAAGATTTTAGTGCCAAACAAGTTTCATTGCAAACACCCGAGCCATCTATCCCTGAAGTTCAAATCTATATAAATCAAGGGATGAATACGGCAGCTTCAACGATTGCGGGGCAAGTATTAAATGGGGTAGTCGATAATATTAATACTCATGTGCGCACGCAACTTTTTGCAGAATTTGCAGCGAAAGGGGCAACGTTAACGGTAGAGCAGGCTACTAATTTTGTGACACCCATTTCCAAAACCATTACCAATGTGCATGCAACTGGAGAGCATAGCGCAAACGGTAATGCACCAGTATCTTTGTTTCAACCATTATGGATGGCTGTTATGATTAGCACAGCCTTCGTCTTTATTGCCATCAATAAAGTAGCCATTCATACTCGAAAAGAGAAGCTTACACTACTTGTTGGTCAGATGATTCTAGGGGCCATAGTCGCTCTCATTATAGGCTTCGGGCTACCATGGATTGTAGATGGTATGGTAGGTATTCATATTCCTTCATATATAGACACGGCATTATTTTTAACGATTACATCCTTTAGTTTCTTCCTATTAATCACAGCTGTTATCTCCTGGCTTGGTATTCAAGGAATAGCTATCTTTGCGCTCATGCTATTCTTTGGTGCACCACTACTAGCATTAGCACCTGAAATGTTGTCAACTTTTTATCACGATTGGGTGTACCCTTGGTTACCAATGCGATTTATGGTGGAAGGTTTACGAGAACTGTTTTTCTTTAACAAAGGACTTTCTTGGAACACGTCAGTATCTACTCTCGTATGGATCGGTGTCGTTAGTATGATCATTATTTTTGCTTCTGTATTAAAAATGAAGGATCTACCATTGGAGCAAGTAACACAAGATTCCTTACAATAACGTTTAAAGACCTCAATTTGTTGAAATGAGGTTATCGGCAAAAGGCTCAAGTATTTTACTCTTGTTGCCTTTTGCCGTTTTTAATACAATTAGTGCTTATAAAATGAGATTTTTCTATCAATCTTTCAAGATGATTGGAGCGGAAGGCTGGCGACTCCTGCGGGAAAGCACAAAACGAAAGACGCAACAAACCGCGCGTAGCGAGGGTTGCGGCTTTCGTATGTGCCCGCGGAAAGCGGGAAATCAGCATTAGTAGTCATCTATGTTTCTATAAACTAAGACCTAATAATTAACACTATCAAAAAGATAAATATAGAATATTCTGTTAACTGGTGATAAAATTACTTATATGTACATATAGTACAAGTCATGCTGTTCGCATTTTTTTCAAGGAGGTATTCATGATAAATAAAACGGATTACGAGACTGTTGCCTTTAACCAATTGGAAATGCTTCGAAATGAAATTAATAGAACGAAAATGAATAGAAAATTATTCAATAAAATTGATAACTATTATGTACTTTGTATTTATGAACAACAGAAAATAGCAAGTAACGACCAAAACAGCAAAGCGATTACATTGACGAAAAATGTAATTTCTAGCTCCTTTGTCATTTGGGATCATACTTATAAAGAAAGTGAACAATTATTTATGAATTTACGGATAACTTCAAGAAATCGCGTTATCACTGAAATATCCAAAAACATTGTTTCGCTTTTACTGCAAAAATATGAAGACCTGTTAAAAGAAGCGCAAAGGAGTAACTCCACGCATAATAATGCTATTACTTTTGAACAATATGTTCATCGAGTAGAGGAAATTATTAAAGCTAATACTTTTCTGGGTGATGATACAGCATGGGAAGAATTGTGTTCATGGTTTCAAGTTTATTTAACGGAATGGATTCTGGAAGAGCTAGAAACTATGTATGGCTTTGAAACAATGCATCAGATGAGCACACAAGAATTAAATGAACTATTTTATCAGCAATTGACTAAAAATCTAGCATCTAATGAAACGTTTCTTTCTAAATATACAAACATCGTAAATAACTATATGACAGATTGGTTTTATAAAATTAGTGCTACCATGAAGTTAGCAGATTTAACAGCAGCTGAAATTGAAGGAATGCTTCAAATCGCCACAACAAACAATCAAGATACACTGCCATTAAGTAAAATGATTACGTATACATTAGGTGTAGAACAACACCTACATGTTATGAATAATGCGCCTTATCAATATGTCAGGGAAGCACTATATAAAAATAGTTTTCACACGATAGATAACACACCTTGGCCTACTACAGCTTTATATAAAGGGAATTTAGAAGGCGTTATTCAAATTCGGCCATTTCATACGTCAGAGCAGGCCATCACGCCACAATGTCTGATTGAACAAGCGTATCATCAAGCGCAACACTTAACCGATTTAGACGTTGATATGTTTGATGCATTATGTAGTATCTTTTTATCGAAAGCACGCCATACAGAAGATATTATTGAAATCCACTTTAATGATTTATTGATGATTCGCGGTTTAAAGCCAAAATTAGGTGGAGAAGGGCGCAGAGGTGGGTATGAGCAACAACAAAAAGACAAGGTTTTGCAATCGCTTACAAAAATTCAAAGTTTATGGCTTGAATTAAATAAAGCCACTGTCTATGAAAAAGGAAAAGCCGTTCAAACGCAACTCCATGGACGAACATTCCTTTTCCTGGATCATAACCGAAATGAATATGATATTGCACAATTAGATAAGCAGAAGACTTTTACCTTTACAGTAGATAAAGTTTTTACAAAGTATTTGTATGGCTCAGGAAGACAAATTGCGTTGTTACCTATTCAAACTTTACATTATAATCCTTACAGTCAAAAGTGGGAAAAAAGATTGGCGCGATATTTAAGTTGGCGCTGGAGAACCCAAGCAAGAAAAGGTGATTTTCTGCAGCCTAATAAAATTCGCACATTATTAGAAGCGATAGGTGAAACGATTAATGAGCGCACACCCTCTCGTACAAGAGATCGCTTAGAAAAAGCATTGGATCAATTGCTTGAAGATGGTGTTCTATCTGCTTGGCATTATCATAAATGGGATGAATCAATCGCCAATAATAAAGGATGGGTACGATTATGGTTAGATTCCACTATTCTTGTTGAACCACCGGAAATTATTAAAGAACAGTATCGCTCGATTGAAAAGACCAAAAATACGGTTCACTATGCCATTGATATTCAAGATAATGCACAACATCAAGCGAAGGGTGCCACAATCGGTAAACAATTACGAGCAATCCGCAAACAGTTTGATTTATCTCTGTTACAAGTGGCAGAAGAACTTGAAATTTCACCATCCTATATTAGCAATATTGAAAGGGGCATTAAAACGCCTTCGGTCAAAATTCAAAATAACATTCATCGTTGGTTGCAAAAATTTTATTAAAGAATAGTAAAATAGTAAAACTGCCTTCATATCGGTTGAAAACGATATGTAAAGGCAGTTTTCTTTTTTGAAAAATAGGCTTCTTTTATCTTGTACAATGATAATCATTTCTTAGTATTTAGCTGAAAGATAAGCTATTATCCTTCCCGTAAGTCGAGGCTATCGTGTGTAGATGTCGGGGTTAGTGTGCACCGAAAATAAAATGTGAACAATTTGAGCCTTGCTGTACCTAGGTTTTTCATCTGTTTTTCTTTATTTTACTCCCTAATAATTAAATTATTTTACGTAAACTTTTTTCTGAATATTTAAAATACGTTCGTTACAATAGACAACATAATCAATTGTTTTTCTACTATTCGATACCGAGGTGAAATAATGACGAAAGAATTAAAAGCTTATGAATCGCTAGAACCTTTGTTTAATCCACAGTCTGTTGCAGTACTTGGTGCTTCCACGAATCAATATAAAATTGGTTACATTCAATTAAAAGCACTTATTGACGGCGGATTTACTGGAGACATTTATCCGATTAACCCGAAAGCAAGTGAAATAGAAGGACGTACTTGTTACCCTTCCATCAATGCTGTTCCGGGAGAAGTTGATTTAGCTATCTTCTGTGTAGGTGCAGAACAAATTCTGGACAATCTTCTACAATGTGCGGAAAAGAATGTGAAAGCTGCCATTATTTTTGCATCAGGATTTTCTGAAACCGGAGAAGAAGGCATCTTATTGCAAGAACAATTAGCAAGCATTGCAAAGGAACACGGTATTCGCATCATTGGTCCAAACTGTGTGGGATTAGTGAATACAACGAATGGCATGATTGGCACGTTCTCACCAGCTATTTTAGCCGTACCATTGCATGAAGAAAAAGCAGTAGGCTACGTTTCACAAAGTGGTGCATTTGGTGTCTTAACGTATATGGCCGCAGCGCAAAATGGTCTAAGCTTTAATTATTTTGCTAGTGTCGGCAACGAAATGGAAACAGAATTTTCGGATGTAGTGGAATATATGATCCATGATCCAAAAACAAAAGTAATAACAGGCTATCTTGAAGGGGCTAAAGATATTAAAAAGCTTCGTCGTTTAGCGAAAGAAGCGTTGGAGCAGAAAAAACCGATTGCTTTAATGAAAACAGGGAAAAGTTCGGCTGGAAGTAGAGCAGCTGCATCCCATACTGGTTCACTTGCTGGTTCAGATTTAATTTATGATGCATTTTTCAGACAAAGTGGCATTGTCAGAGTAGATGATTATGAGGATATTATTACGTTCTCAAAATTATTTTTATCGAATCGACTACCACAAGGTAAAAATACAGTGCTAATTACAAGCTCAGGTGGACGTGGCATTAATGAAGCGGATCGTTGCGAAGGTTTAGGATTAAACATTCTTCCGCTGAGCGAGAACACGAAAACAGAGATTAAAAAGCATATTCCATCTTTCGGAAGTGCCCTCAATCCAATTGACTTAACAGCTGCCGCTTCCGTAACGAATCCTGAACTATATATTGCACCATTACGTGCACTTGTAGCGGATCCGGAAGTGCATAATATTATTTTAACTGAATTCCCATTGTATTGGGAGGCCGATAATCCATATTTACAGGAGTTTATCGATATTTGTAAAAACTCCGATAAATTTGTCTTTATTACAACATTCCCATTAGAAGGTATGTCTGTTCCTAAAGGCAAAGCTGAACTTGAGAAAAATGGCATTCCTGTTATTCCAGGTAATTTAAATCCAATTAAAGGCTTAGCTAAGCTAGTTGAGTATAGCGAGAGTTATCGCAAACATCAGCAATCTATTAGCCAAGAAGAACAAACACCGGAGCAACAACTAGATATGTCCCTTGTAACAGGTACGACATTAAGTGAGGCACAGGCAACGGATATTTTAGATCTTTATGGCATTCCAACGACAAGACGTACTGTTGCGACATCCGCTGAGGAAGCGGTTCAATTTGCCAATTCAATCGGTTATCCAGTTGTATTAAAAGTCGATTCTGCTGATATTCCGCATAAAACCGAGGCTGATGCGATTCGACTAAATGTTCAATCAGCGAACGAAGTAATGAAAGCGTTTACTGAAATAATGCACAATGCGAGGAACTATAAAGCAGATGCGCTTATTAACGGCGTTGCGGTTCAAGAAATGCTACCTGAAGGGATTGAAGTCATTGTCGGTGCAACAAAAGATCCGAATTTCGGCCCTGTCGTAATGTTTGGATTAGGTGGCATTTTTGTTGAAGTATTTAAAGATATTTCATTTAGAGTAGCTCCACTGACAAGAGCGGATGCTGTAGAAATGATTGAAGAAGTCAAAGGCAAGGCTCTGCTTAAAGGGGCACGTGGCAAAGTGCATAGCGATATTGAAGCGATTATTGACGTGTTGTTAAAGGTATCAAAACTTGTCACAGAAAATGAAGCAATTATTGAAGAGTTGGATATTAATCCTTTAATCGTTTATGAAGACGGGGTTAAAGCAGCAGATGCAATGATTGTTGTCAGTCAAGATAGTTTAGAAAAGTCAGTAGTCGGGGGGTAAAACAGATGGAGCTAGATCAAAGTTTAATAGGTTTAACAGGACCTCAATATATTTTTGAAGTAGAAAAAAGGCATATTCGTCAATTTGCTGAAGCAATTGGCGATCCAAATCCATTGTATGTAGACGAAGCCTACGCAAAATCAACGGTTTATGGTGGCATTATTGCTCCACCGAGTTTCCCTGTTGCGATCGGTGCGGATAGCGGTCAAGGTGTGGAGCTGCCGTTGGATTATAGTCGCATGCTGCATGGTGAGCAAGAGTTCATCTATCAACGTCCGATTCGCCCAGGGGACCGTTTGCATTGTCAAATGAAAGTGACAAACGTTTATGAAAAAGAAGGCAAAAATGGACCGATGCAGTTTTTAGTAATGGATACAGAAATGAAAGATGAAAACGGTGAACTGGTCGTTATTAGTCGTACAAATATCATTTATCGGGCTGTCGTAAGTAGTAAAGCGTAACCAGTGTTGAACGAAGATGCTACAATCTTCGTTCAACTTTCAATCGATCACTAAGGGGGAAGAATCATGCTTCAATTGAAAGAATTACAAGAAGGACAAAAGCTTGAACCACTTGTGAAGCCAGCTGTGACGAAAGTACAGCTTGTAAAATATGCTGGTGCATCAGGGGATTTCAATCCTTTACATACAGATGATGCATTTGCACAAAGCATTGGGATGCCTGGTGTTATTGCACATGGAATGCTAGTAATGGGCTTTCTTGGTCAATACATTATGGAATTAGCAGGTACATCGGCTACCCCAACGAATTTCAAAATGCGTTTTGGTGCGATGACAAGACCGGGCGACGCGATTACTTGTTCAGCCATCGTCAAAAAAGTGTATGAAGACCAAGCAAAGCAATGTGTTGATTTGGAACTGTATGCTGAAAAAGCGCCAGGGAAAATTGTTGGTTTTGGTGAAGCAACTTTACAAATGATTTAACTATAGCAATTAAGGAGGTTGGCAATATGGCTACTATTAAAGATCGCTATGCCATCGTAGGTGTAGGAGAAAGTGAACGTTCAAAAAATTCAGGTACAACACCTTTACATTTAGCATTAGATGCTGCACGAGCAGCATTAAAAGATGCCGGTTTAGAAGCGAGAGAAATTGATGGCGTCATGAGCTATTCTGAAAATGATTCTTGTACATCCCATCAATTAGCTACTTATTTAGGCGCTCGACCAAAATATGTGAAAGATATTATGGGTGGCGGCAGTAGTACAGAGATGCTGATTGCAGATGCAATCGGCTTAATTGAAACAGGTCAAGTCAATACCGTTCTCATCTATCGTGCGATGAATGGTCGTTCAGGCGTTCGTATGGGTGGTGGCGGCTGGGATGTCAATATGCTACAAGGGGCAATGGATGGCGGAAGCTTTTTCATTCCGTACGGCGCAGGTGGACCAGGTCAATGGTTCGGCTTATTTGCCACACGCCATATGCAACAAGCTGGTCTTACACAAGAACATTTAGGACATGTCTGTGTTAGCTTTTATGAGCATGCACAACGCAATCCGAAAGCGTTCTTCTATGGGAAACCTTTATCGATGGAAGAGTATTTAAAAACACCACATTTAAGCTATCCATTTACGAAACATGATTTTTGCTTAGAATCAGACGAAGCGAATGCCATCATCGTCACATCTGCTGAAAAAGCAAAGGATTGCAAGTCTAAGCCCGTTTATATTATGGGCATTGAAGCGAGACGGACAGTGTCTCATGCTCATTATTGGACGAATTTAGATGAAGTAGCGTCCGATTTCGTCGCACCTTCCCTATATAAAAAAGCAGGTGTAACACCACAAGATATTCAAGTAGCATCGATTTACGATTGCTTTAGTTGGGTTGTGTTGCGCCAGTTAGAAGCATATGGCTTCGCAACTCGTGGTGAAGTGGGCGATTTCGTAGCAAGTGGCAATCTGAAAATGGGTGGTAAGCTGCCAACGAATACTGCTGGCGGTATGCTTTCAGAAGGATATACGCACGGCATGAACAACGTCCTTGAAATCGTTCGTCAAATTCGTCACGACTATAAAGGAACAGCACGTCAAGTGGAAAATTGTGAAATCGGCATTTGTACTGGCTGGGCTGGCCCTGATATAGCGGGTGCAATGATTTTAAGAAACTAGGAGGGAAAATCATGAGTTATCAAAAACCAATTCCACTAAAAACACAAGACAATCAACCATATTGGGATGCAGCTGATCGTCATGAGCTAGTCCTGCAAAAATGTGATACATGTCATTCCTATAATCACCCACCTGGCCCAGCATGTGCTAAATGTGGTTCTACGGCACTTAGGTGGGAAAGTCAAGGGTCGGATATTACAGGTTCCATTTATTCGTATGTTGTATCGTATCGTCCTTTCTTACCGGGCTTCCAAGACGATTTACCAACGATTATCGTCGTTGTACAGTTAGATCATTTACCGGAAGTCAAAATTATTGGGAACGTACTAGAATGCCCACCAGAGCAAATTAAAATCGGCATGCCTGTGAAAATGACTTGGCAAGATATTACGGAAGATCGTGCACTTCCTCAATGGATACAAGCATAACTAGAAAGGACTGAGACGATGGATTTTTCATTTACAAAAAAAGAAGAGCAATTCCGCCAAGAATTACGAACTTGGTTAGAGGCCAATTTACCGGACGGCTGGTTGCAAGGAGAAGTGCAATTAGATAAAGAATCGAAAGAATATGAGTTATTTTTACGCGATTGGCAAAAGAAACTTTATGAAGGTGGTTGGGCAGCGATTGCTTGGCCAAAACAATATGGTGGTCGTGATGCAACGTTGATGGAAGAAATCGTCTATCAACAAGAAATGGTGCGTGTCAAAGCGCCACCGTTAATCAACTATGTAGGTTTGCATATGGTGGCGCCTACATTAATGCAAATCGGTACAGAAGAACAGAGAAAAAAATATATCGAAAAAATTATTACAGGGGAAGAAGTTTGGTGCCAAGGCTATTCAGAGCCGAATGCCGGTTCAGATGTTGCCGCTATCCAAACGACTGCCGTAAAAGATGGCGATCGCTGGATTATTAACGGACAAAAGGTTTGGACGAGTTTCGGTCATGTCGCTGATCGCTGCTTCTTAATTACTAGAACGAACAAATTAGAGAAAAAACATAAAGGCATTACGGTCTTCCTGCTAGATATGCACCAACCTGGGGTGGAAACACGACCAATCGTTTCAATGGATGGGCAAAAAGATTTTAATGAAGTGTATTTAAATGATGCTGTTGCTTATGATGCAGAAATTATCGGCCAAGTAGATGAAGGCTGGAAAGTAATCATTGCATTACTAATGCACGAACGTACAGGTATCGGTGGCCAAGTATTTACCCTTGAGCAACAATTCAATGATTTAGTTGCATTAGCAAAGGAATTGAATGATGACGATGAGCCACTTATTAAAAACCCGTTTATTCGTAAAACAATGGTAGACCTATACACACGTTCTCGTGGCTCTCTATTAAACTATTATCGCAATTTAACGAAGCAATTGAAAAATGGCCATCCAGGTGCCGAAAGCTCCATGGATAAGCTACTCGTGAGTGAATTAACAAAAGAGCTGTTCGCGCAAGCCATTTCAATGCAGGGGCATCATGGTGTGCTTTGGAAAGAAAACGCATTGATCGATCGTTCTTATTGGCAAGACAATTATTTGTACTCTTTTGGTCAAACAATCGGCGGGGGCACAAGTGAAATACAAAAGAATACCATTGCTGAACGAATTCTAGGTTTACCAAAAGATATGGGACGATAAAAAGCGGGGGTGTAGAATATGGATTTTTCGTTAAATCAAGAACAAGAAATGTTTCGCAACTATGTACGCAAATATTTAGATGATGTCGGACAAACAAAAGTAGCGCGCGAATTTACTGAAGGCAATACAAGCTCATTTCAGGGGCTGTATGCGGGATTAGCTGAACTTGGCTGTGCCAGTGTTAATGTTTCCGATGCGTACGGTGGAATGGGGCTCGGTCAGTTAGATTTAGTTCCGATTTTAGAAGAAACAGGACGCGCATTACTGCCAGGTTTATTTTTAGAAACGAATGCTTTAGTTGTCCCACTATTGGAGAAATTTGGTACAGAGGAACAAAAAGCGAAATATTTATCGGCCATTGCAAGTGGTGAGCATACGTTTACGATTGCCTGGTTAGAGCCAGGTGGCAATTACAAGCCGTCTAATGTGCAACTACATGGCACATTAGACGGAGATGTACTTACATTGAATGGTGTCAAAGCATTAGTGCCTGATGTCGAGCTTGCAAATAGCTTGCTTGTGCTAGTGCGTACTGCAGAAGGAAAAGGTACAGAAGGCATCTCATTAGTCATCGTGGATTGTGATGAGGCATTGCAAGTGCAACCTCAAAAAAATATAGATGAAACGCGTTTGCTTGCAGAAGTGACATTCCATCATGTGCAAGTATCAAGCCAGCAAATTGTGGGCACTGTTCACCAAGGCTGGGACGCTTTGCAAGAAGGCTTATTATCATTTAATGCAGCGCTTTGCTCTACAATTGTCGGCAGTATGGAAAAAATTGTAGAAACAGCGGTTGAATATGCCAATATTCGCGAACAGTTTAATCAACCAATTGGCAGATTCCAAGCGATTAAACATCGACTAGTCGATATGAAAATGGATTTAGAAACAGCTCGTTCATTAGCTTATTATGCCAACTGGGCGATCGAAAGTGATGCTGCTGATAAAGTAGAAGCGGTTTCCAGCGCTCGTTTATTTGCAACAGAAGCCTTTATTAAAGTGGCTTCGCAAAATATTCAAATTCATGGGGGAATCGGTTTTACAGAAGAAATTGATTGCCATTTATATGTAAAAAGAGCACGCTTCTATGAAAATTACCTAGGTAGTACACAGCAATATTATGAGCAAGCTGCCGTCGCTTTAGGTTGGTAGTGCTACACAAAATAATATTGCGTCTTAAATAAAGTTAGCTTTTACATTTGAAAGGATGGGGACAGACTTTGAAAACATTAAATAATTTAAAAGATTATCAAAATGTCATTAACGGTAACGTAATTCCTTCAGCTTCAGGAGAAAAAATGGATTGTTATGATCCAGCAACCGGGAAGGTTTGGGCGACAATCCCTTCTAGTAATGTCGAAGATGTAGAAGCAACAGTAACTGCTGCTAGAACTGCCTTTCCAAGTTGGGCAGCACTGACTGCTACTGAAAGAGCGAATTATTTACGACGTATTGGCGATAGCATTGCACAATATGGTGATGAGTTAGCGGAAATTGAAACGAAAGATAACGGTTGGGTTATTCGAGAAATGAAGTACGGCATTATTCCTGAAATAACGAAAATGTGGTATGATGCCGCAGCAGCTGCAATAAAGGTTGGCAGCAAAGGGCAAACAGAACAAATTGGCCCAAACACGCTTGGATTTACATTGCGTGAACCAGTAGGTGTTGTAGTAGGCATTATTCCTTGGAATTCTACGTTATGGACATTTACAGTGAAAGCCGCTGCAGCACTTGCAGGTGGGAACACAGTTATTATAAAGCCTTCTGAGTTAGCTTCAGTGGCATCTCTTCGCTACGGTGAGATTATCCAAAATATTTTACCACCAGGCGTGTTGAATGTAATTTCTGGTACAGGTGCTGAAGTGGGTGATGCACTCGTTCGTCATCCAGGTGTTAATAAAGTGAGCTTAACAGGTTCAGGAAGAACAGCGAAGGCAATTGCCCAATCTACAGCGGACAATCCTAAACCAATGGTTTTTGAGTTAGGTGGAAAGTCACCAAATATTGTATTCGAAGATGCAGATTTAGCGAAAGCGGCAAATGGCGTCACGGTCAATGGTATTTTCACTGGGAATGCGGGACAACTATGTTGCGGAGGTTCCCGTATCTTAATCCAACGTTCTGTCTTTGACAAAATGATTGAACTGATGAAAGAAGAAATTGCAACACATATTCAATTTGGAGACACTTTAGACAGTCAAACGTCTTTTGGACCTGTTGCCAATGAAATGCAATTTAAAAAGATTTGTTCCTATATCGAAAGTGGACAACAAGAGGGTGGACAAGTGATTGTTGGCGGTCGCTATGGTGGACCAAATCTGTTACCAGGACAAGAAAAGTTTGCAGAAGGCTATTGGATCGAACCAACTTTATTAAAAGTGAATAGTAATAATTTGCAAGTTTGCCAAGAAGAGATTTTTGGACCAGTTGCAGTAGTAATTCCATTTGATACGGAAGAAGAGGCGCTAGCCATTGCGAATGATACAACATTTGGCTTAGGTGCCGGCGTTTGGACTTCTGATTTAAATCGCGCACATCGCATGATCCGTTCAATTGAATCAGGTAATGTCTGGGTCAACACATATCGCATCGTCGGAACGGAACTGCCATTTGGTGGGCAAAAATCAAGTGGCTTTGGTACGGATTCTGTTTTGGAATTCACACGTGAAAAAACATGCTATATTCACATTGACTAAACTAAAAAATAAGAAGTCGTAAAAAGAATCACTCCATAATATTGAAATTATTGGAGTGATTCCTTTTTGTAAATACAAATACAAGTTGAAATGAGGAATAGTATGCCACAAGCAAATAAAGGTGTTTTTTATGGTTGGTATATTGTTTTAACAAGCTTCTTAATTATGTTTTCGGCATTTTCTATCGTAAATTCTCTGCATAGTTTATTTCTTGTACCAGTAACAAGCGAATTAGGCATGTCTCGAACGACGTTTTCCATTGTTCTTTCAGTCGGTGGGCTAGGCATTGCACTAGCCTCTCCATTTATGGGCAAGCTACTGATGAAAGGGAATATGAAGGTCATTATGTCAGTCTGTATCATCCTAGCAGGGTGTGGTTTTATGCTGTACTCTTTTGCACAATCTCCTGTACATTTTGCTATCATCGCATTTTGTGTTGGGGTCAGTGTTGCGGGCTTTTCCAATATACCGATTTCCATTATGCTAACCAATTGGTTTTATGAAAAAAAGGGGCTAGCTATGGGCTTAGCATTTGCTGGTTCAGGTATCGGTACAGCTGCCCTTAGCCCCATTTTAACGACGTTGATTTCCACTTACGGTTGGCGCACAACGTATGTTATTGCAGGCGTATTAATTATTGTCATATCATTACCACTCATTTTGTTGTTTACGAAAAAAAGGCCTGCTGACAAAGGAACGATTGCGCTTGGTGCAGATCGTATGGAAGAAAGACAAGCCAACACCCCTCAATCAGGTGTCACATTGGCAGAGGCGAAAAAGTCAGGCATGTTTTGGCTCTTTATCTTCGGTGTTGTTTGCTTTGCTCTTGTTGCGGGTGGGGTCCAAATGCATATTCCTGCTTATTTGATTGATATTGGTCATCCTGCGCTATTTGCAGGAACAATTTTTGGGCTATTGTCATTATCCAATACGGTAGGAAAGCTTATTCTTGGTGCGATTTTCGATAAATTTAAAACGAAGGGTGGCGTGCTGTTTGTAGGCGTTTGCATGACGATCGCGATGCTGTCATTGCTAATGGCCAATGCAAAAAGTTTTGCGTTCATTTTCGCGATTGCGTATGGATTTAGCATTGTGATTTCGTCTATTGGCCCTCCGTTTATGACAGATGATTTGTTTGGCAAAAAAGATTTCGGTGCCATTTTTGGCTTTGTGCAAGTATTCTTTGTAGCAACAAGTTCACTCGGTGTCATCGTTTCTGGTTTAATATATGATCTTACACAAAGCTACAAAGTGGCTTGGATCATCTTTTTAGCATTATTTATCATTAGCATGCTTAGTATTTTCATCGCGAATGGGATGAAAAAGAAAAACGTTGTAAATGTTGAAGAAGTACCTTTAGAGGAAAGTATGGAAGGGATTTAATAGCGTTCATGAGAAAGATTCCAAATAGGGAGTCTTTCTTTTTTATTATAGAGCTAAAATGCGAACTGACATGGAGATTTGTTCAATATTGTACCTTTCTTTTCATCTATTCATACCATATGATTTTTTATCAGCTATAGTTTTTATAGCGATCATCTTAGCAAAAAGGAGTAACATTATATGGAATTTTCTACAATTTGGTTATTTATTATAGCAGCTTTGACGTTGTTAATGATTCCTGGGCCAGCTGTGTTTTACATTATGGCAAGAAGCATCAATCAAGGAAAAAAAGCCGGTCTCGTATCTGTCCTCGGCGTTTCCCTAGGTGGTGCAATTCATGTGTTAGCTGGTGCAATAGGTGTGTCGGCAGTTCTTATGACATCAGCAACGGCTTTCAATATCGTCAAATACATAGGTGCTGCGTATCTTATTTATTTAGGTTGTAAAACATTCATTTCTGCTTCTGACAATGAGCTTTCAGCTATGCCACAAGATTCGCACAAGAAATTAATAAAGATTTTTTATCAATCTGCCATCGTAGAAGCGATGAATCCGAAGACAGCGCTCTTTTTCCTCGCCTTCTTCCCACAATTTATCTCACCTTCTGCCGGTTCGGTCACGGGACAATTTATGACTTTAGGAACGCTTTTTATCCTCCTCGCATTAATGAGTGATAGCCTTTACGCTATACTTGCAGTGACTATTAAAAAGCGACTTCTAGGCAAAAAAGTGAATGCCAAATTACAAGATCGACTTACAGGTACTTTATATATTGCGCTAGGCTTATTGTCCACCTTAGCCACTCCATCTAAATCATAAGGAACAGGCAGAAATGTTGTGTAACTAGCATTTCTGCCTGTTCCTTTTATAAAGTTTTACGGCGCTTAAAATAACTATCACTATTATAGAGAAGTATACGTTATTCCAAATAGAGTGGGACTGCTTCTAAACGACTCTAACAAACATGAAAAGCCTTCGCATCTACCAACTACCAATAAAATATTAAATTAACGAAATAGATAGGCGTATACAACGTTTAGTATAAAGTGCATACGGTTATCCTATTTATACTAAAACGATACGAAAATGGAGGTGTAAGACGTTTGGATGAGTTAAGTTTTCCTCCATTAATGATAGAGGTAGCTGAAAAGTTTGCCGGTTCAGATGACACGAACTTAACGCCACTACAAATCGAAGAGCATACCGTATTTATTTTGTATTTAAAATCAGCAATAGATAGTGCCAAGTTGCATGAGTTGTTAATCAAACCTTTTTTTGATATGAAATCTAACAAAAGTTTTTCTTCCTATATCGAATCATTACCTAATCTATCTCCTATGAAAGAAGGGCAAGCACTTTTAATTGAAATTACGAAAGGTTTTGTCCTATTAGCAATTGGTGAGCAGTATTATTTGCTAGATATACGATTAGTTAATGTCCTTGCTTTACATCAAACGGTCATTGAACCTACTGTATATGGACCTCAAACAGCTTTAAGTGAAGATATTGAGACAAATTTAAATATTATGCGCCAACGTTATCATGAACCTACATTAACGTTTGAGACACAACCATTTGAAGGCATCTCTCACCAGTCATTGGTCATCATGTACGATGCAAAGACTGTAAAACAATCTGTCCTTCAAAATGTGAAAGAACAATTAAAAAATTTAGAAGCGCCTCTTATTCAATCTACTGGTGAATTACAGCTTTATTTAAATAAATCAAGATTCTCTCTATTTCCAATAACTATTTTGACGGAACGACCTGACCGAATTGCCTATAATCTTGCGGCGGGTAAAGTGGTCATTTTGTTAAACGGAAGTCCACATGCTTTAATTGCACCGGTCGTCTTTTATGATTTTATGGTTTCGATGGAAGATAATTATCATACTTATTGGATTACAACCTTTACATTGATTCTCCGATATATCGGTTTATTCATCTGCTTAATCTTACCTTCGATGTATGTTGCGATTACATCCTTTACGCCGGATATCCCGAGAACAGAATTGGCACTGACGGTAGCAGGAAGTCGAGTAGGCGTCCCGTATCCATCTTTTATCGAAGTGATATTTATGCTTATCTTTATGGAATTTCTAACGGAAGCCAGTATTCGTTTGCCTAAAGCTATAAGTGCCACAGCGACGACAGTCGGCGGACTTATTTTAGGGACTGCTGTAACGGAAGCTACATTAGCCTCTAATATTATGATTATCATCGTATCGGCTGTTGCCATTACAAGCTTTGTTATTCCTATTACTGAAATGAGCTTTTCGATTCGTATTTGTCGCTATTTATTAGTTATTTATACGACATTATTTGGCATGCTAGGGCTCATTTTAGGATCGCTGGGACTGTTAATGTTTTTAGTGAATAAAAGAAGCTTTGGTATACCTTATCTAAAGATGTATTGGAAGGGAGATAGGGAGGAAATAGAGGTGCAATCAAAAGGATGAGCCGCTATTTATATTATTTTATCATTGTCACGATGGTAACAAACCTGATAGCATCTGTGCCTAGAATTTTAATGAGGGAAAGCGAGAATGGCGTCATACTGTCGATGATAATAGCAGTACTTACTGGCGTTTTGCTGACGGTTATTGTCATTAACTTATTTCGCCATTTTCCCCATATGACCTTTCCTGAAATTTTAAAGAAGAGTACTTCAAAGTGGTTTTATTACCCGATATTATTATATTTCGCACTGTCTTGGTATGCTGCAGGTCTTATTACTTTGACAACCTATGTCTTACTTTTTAATACATTTTTGTCATATGAGACGTCCATTATCGTGACGACCCTTGCATTTTTGTTCATTATTTCCTTTGGTCTGTTAATGAAAGAAAGAAGTATTCTTTATATAACTGAGTTAGTATTAATCATATTTTTGCCCGTCATTTTCTTCTTGATTGTTAAAATTTATACTGATCCAAAATTAGAATGGGACTTTGTCAAAGTAGCGATAACGTATATGAATGTACTTCCAAGTTATCATACGTTCTCAGCATCCACTTACGTTTTTATTGGCGCTGTCAACATCATTATTTTTAATAAATATATAAAGATTAAGAAGAAAGTCGGATTAAAGCAAATTGCAATATTAACATTCGTCGGTACTTTTACGTTATTTACAACTTATTTTATCCCGATTGGCTTTAATGGTTTTGAACAAATTGAAAATCTTACTTTTCCATGGGTTACTACGAGTGATTCAGTACGAATGAAATATTCCATTATTGAACGACTGACGTTCCTTTTTGTGATTGTATTTATAGGCGTTGCCTTTATTAGTCTCTTAATACATTGGTATGTGTCGTTAAAATTATTTGAAAGCATCTTTCATTTTAAAAAATTTACACAGAAGGAAAAAAGCATTACCTCCTATTTATTTGTACTATTATTCGGTTTATTTGCGATCGTTGTCACACGACGAATTAATGAATTTCAATTAGTGAAAGTATCGATGTATTTTTACGATTTATTACCCATTTTTTATAGTGTTTTAATTGTCAGTTTACTCATTGCTAAACGGAGGCTCAGAGGATAATGGCAAAAATAAAGTCTTTCGTTCTCATGGTAGTCATTATGAGCTTTCTTACAGGCTGTGGATTTAAAGATATCGACAATCGTGTATTTGTTACAGGTATTGGCATAGATCCATCGGACAAGGAAGATGGCACATATAAAGTCACATTAAAATTAGCAATCCCTGTTTCCGTCAAACAAAAGGGTGAAACAAGTTATCAATTTTTAGTGCATGAAGGAGACAGTATCGGTGAAATTATTCAAATATTAGAGACGCATACAGATAAAGTATTAGAGTTTGGGCATGCGAAAGTTATCTTAGTGAACGAAGCCCTTTTAAAAGATAATTTAAAGGATTTTATGGATTATTTATTTCGTCGAGGTGATATCCAATCCATTGCCTATATCGGGGCTGCTAGAAATTCAGCTGAAGAGGTATTACGAACATTACCAAAAGGGGAATCAGTCGTCGCTTCTCCTCTCACCAAGTTTTTTGGTGAAACAGGCAACGATAGTCCTTATGTGGTGTCTGCTTATTTATTTGAAATTAGAAGGAGTTTTTACAGTAAAGGTATTGATGCCGTTGTACCGATAGTCGAGGTTAACGATAAAGGTACGCAATTAATCGTTAATAAAGTTATAATGATCAGTCAAAAGGGCAAAACATTTGAACTGTCATCTAGCTATACACAAGCTTTTAATACGCTTTATAACAGTGTGGCTGGCTATAGTTTTAAACTTGACAGTAATGGTTATAAATTACTGTTAAAGATGACGACTACTAAGATGAAATACAAAATTGAAACAGAGAATGACCAACCGACCTCTATCAAAATAAATGTGGCGATGTCTGGCGTCATTAATCAGTCCAATAAGACTTTAATAATAGATAATTTGCAAGACTATAATAAGATGGCTTCACAAGGGTTAACAAAGGAATTTGAGAAAATGTTTACAACTATTCAAAAAGAAAATCTCGATCCTTTTGGATTTGGCCTTCGGTATCGAACAATGCAACTCCACCATAAAGATACGCTACAGAAGTGGGAACAAGCCTATCCGACATTACCGATAGAAGTAACGGTTGACGTTGATTTGAAGAGTACAGGAACCATTGATTAAGTGATGAAAGAAGTGCCACTCCCAAATTAGGACTGGTACTTCTTTTAAATTGCACCGAACCTTGAAAGAACGATTGAAGCGGGGAGAGATAATGGTTAACGATTGATGAAATGTCATGACTTGTTTAAAGATACTATTGATTTGGCTCAGGGAAATGAATAGCTTCTTTAAATTGATCGTTCGCAAGGATATTGTAAAACATATTGCGACTATTGACATTCGCTATTGTTCCTGTATTTGTCTGGTCTATCCATAAGTAGTATTCACTGTCATCTATTTTAATCTTGTATTGCGGAACGATTTCATTATCTACTTCACCAAATTTTCTAGCCTTGTTAAATGTTTGCTCTATCACTTTAATGTCCTTTGCATCGGTTATTGTTTGGCGTGTATCGGGTTGTACTTCTTCAAAATTAATTAATTGTTGAATTTCTATCGTTTTTGTTTGTGCTTTATCCTCGTTACAAGCTACTAATAGCAGCGAACTTAGTAAGAAAATCAAAAGGCATCTCATCTTCACTTTTTATCACCTCATGTTAGTTTGTAAATATATCTCTATCTGTCTATTTTACTCTTTCACATAAAACAAAACATCGTGAAATTTCCAAAAAATGCTTATGCAAGAGGATGCCCGAATACTCAAATGGCAAGTTGAAAATTATTTAGACGAACTATTTTATCATAAAATGACATAATCGTTCGTATTTTAAACAAGTAAATGCGATTCTCTCACCGACTGGATACAATACCTTTGTTCGAAAACACGAATAATCTTGATAAAAATAAAGTCTTCATCTATTGTAAGGGACATAAAATTGTCTTAGAGTCGATCGCCAAGTAGCTTTAAAGCATGCTTGAAGCGGGGAGAACCGGAAATAAGAATTAAAAGCAAATCGATAGTAGTTTTCAAACAGTAGTTATGAGAAAATGGAGAAGATTGGTAACAACTGTAGTAACAGTATTTTCTGCAATAGATGTTTCACAGCTCAAAAATTCGTCTAAGGAGGAGAGGATTTGCATGTTTTTGTTCGCGGAAATTTTACGCTCCATTGCCATCGTCTTACTGATTTTTAGTGCTTCATTTTATCTTCGACATTTAGATAAAATAAAAAAACAAAGAAAATTATCAAAAACTGAATTCACACATTCCATTATCATTCAAACAGGATATGGTCTGATTGCAATTAGTTTATTGATTACGGTATTTGGTCGCTAAACAGTTATAAGGGGAGATGTAGTTGTTACAAGTAGGCGATATCATCACGTTTGAACGAATTTTTACAATGGCTGATGTTGAATTATTTACCGCGTTATCTGGTGATCAAGGCATTCATCATCTAACGCCTGATGAGCAAGGCAGAGTGGTCATCCAAGGTTTGCTAACGGCTACATTGCCCACTAAAATAGGCGGAGACAATAATGTGCTTGCTCGGACAATGAATTTTGAATTTTTAAGACCTGTTTTTACGGGGGATTCGATTATATGTGAAATGACTATTGAAAAATATGAAATGGCGGAGAAGAATAGAATGGCCATTAGTACGTCTTTTCGTTGCAAAAATCAGCATGGAAAAGACGTATTAGTCGGGACTTTTTCAGGTTTTATTCTTTAAATGTATTGTCCAATCCATAAAGAAACTGATAAGAGGGACTGTTAGCGAAAGCTAGTGGTCCCTCTTCTTTTCAGCCAATTGGTGACTTAGAAGAGTGGAGTTTATATAAATCAAAGAATAATGCTTTATCAGTTTTATAAATGAGCTGATAACTTCAATAATCTCAGCTTTAACGTTTGCTGCAAAATAATAAAGAAGTAGATAAAGTCTGTACAGTCACATGCTAGAGAAGTGCAAAAATGGGTAAATTACAAGTAAAGGTGATTTGATTGCTATACTATTTTTTACAAAAGGGGTCTTTCCATGGAAATCTTAATATCCATCTTATTTTTACTTGTATTATTATTAATTACCAATGTGCTAGCACATTATATACCATTCATTCCTATTGCGCTTATACAAATTGCCGTTGGTATTATTGTTGCTTTAGTAGCCCAAAACTTCACAATTGAAATTGAATCAGAATGGTTTTTACTATTGTTTATTGCACCATTACTTTATTATGATGGGGCACATTTTCCACGTGAACAATTATGGAAAATGCGATTACCCATTTTAGGAAATGCTATCCTACTCGTATTATTAACAACGATTCTTGGTGGTCTTTTTGTCCATTGGATGATTCCATCTATTCCTTTGGCGGCCGCCTTTGCATTAATGGCTATTTTATCGCCTACTGACCCAGTTGCCGTAAATGGGATCGCCAAACGCGTTCATATTCCGGAGCGCATAATGAATTTAGTGCGTGGGGAATCGTTAATTAACGATGCATCGGGATTAATCGCCTTTAAATATGCAGTTGCAGCGATTGTTACTGGATATTTTTCTATCCAATCAGCAACAACTGACTTTCTTTACATGTTCTTTATCGGTGCACTTATTGGTGTATTCGGTGCTATCGCATTGTTTTGGATTCGTCTTCATCTCCGTCGTATCGGAATTGTCGATGTCACCTTTTACGTCTTGCTACAAGTGTTAACACCCTTTATCTTATTTTTCCTATCCGAAGAACTGTTTCACGCATCCGGTGTCATTTCGGTCGTTGCAGGCGGAATTATCGCCTCCATTATAAAAGAAAAAGCAGAAAGTATTATTGCACAAGAACAAGTAGTAACCCAACACGTATGGTCAATATTGACGTTTACTTTGAATGGAATTATTTTTATTTTACTTGGATTGATGCTACCTACTGCAACAAATTCTGTTCTCGTCAGTGAGGAAATACGCAATAGTGTGCTTATTTTATATGTATTAGCAATTGGTTTAATCGTCTTGTTCATCCGCTTTCTATGGACGATGTTTTTCAATTTAGTGGATAAAAGAAGATTTAAAAACAATGACATATCAACGTTTAAAGACCATATTATTACAACACTTGTAGGAGTTCGTGGGACGATTACGATGGTAGGGATACTATCATTACCACTAGTCATAAATGGTGGAGGACTATTTCCAGAAAGACAATTACTGTTGTTCTTAGCTGCAGGTGTTATATTATTCACTTTAATCATGGCTACTCTATTTTTACCGTTATTAAGTACACAAGAGCCAACACTGCAGACAAATTTAATGCGTGAAAAACGTAAAATGATCGAACATGCCATTCATAGTATTCAGTTGGAAACTGTCGAAGAAAATGCGCCAATTGCGCTAAGTTTAATCAATCAGTATAAGGCCATGTTATTAAATATTGAACGGGAACAGTCAGAGGGAGCACTTCAAACCTATAAGCAAAGAATTTTGGAAGCTAGAAAACTTGGGATGGAATTAGAAATCTATTACACCAATCAATATATGGCTGAGCATGGTTTTAATCAATTAACTCAAAGTGAAGTTAATTATATTCTTAAAGAACGAAAAGATACGTTAAATAACCGATCATTTACTTTGTTAAAACGTCGGTTACGCTATTTTTTACGTGAACGGAAATTGAGCAAATTACCTGCCAATGCTATTGAACACATTAATCATACGAAAAAAGAATTAATCGATTATGTGGCATCATCTATTATTAGACATGTTCGAGAAACAAAAGACTATCCTTCTGATATCGCGCAAAGACTGGAAATGCATTACCGTCACTTACAATATGCTTCAAATAAAATGGTCCCTTCCAACCAGGAAGAATTAAAGGAACACTTAGCTTTAATTGCAATTGAAGCCCAACGAAGCCTTATCAATGAATGGTATCAAGCTGGTAATATTAATGGTGAAGTAGCAAAAGAATTAAGGAGATTTGTCAATAATTTAGAAAGTGTTATATTACTTGAAGAAGAAGAGTAAAAGGGAAGATGTTCACACTATGCGACTTAATATAAGGTCGCTTTCTGCAGAAATTTTAAAATTTTGATTGACTTTGAATAAGGCGAAATGTTATTGTTTTTTTTAATCAAATATGGCGACATGACTTTGGACGTCATGTTAGCGAATTGACAAAGAAAATGTTTTAATGCAGCGCCTCCTACTAACTTAGGGGCGCTGCTTTTTTATGTTGTTTAGGAGTGAAAAGATGGATAAAAGAATTTATTTACTATCAATTATTACGTTTATAGTAGGCCTAGTTGAATTAGTTATCGGAGGATTACTTCCACTTATTGCGGAAGATTTAAATATTTCGTATGGTCAAGTTGGATCGTTAATCTCCATGTTTTCGTTAAGTTTTGCCATATCAGGCCCGATATTATTATCATTAACAGCAAAGATGGAACGAAAAAAATTATTTCTGATCGTATTGTTTATATTCTTTGTATCAAATATGATCATTGTGTTAAGTGATATGTTTGTTTTTCTAATGGCGGCGAGAATTTTATCAGCGATGTGTGCGTCGCTGCTAGTTTCATTGTGTATTACAATCGCTTCTCAAATAAGCGATGATTCCTATACAGCGCGAGCTATTGGTCTTGTGTTAATGGGGGTTAGTGCTTCTCTCGTATTCGGTGTTCCGTTTAGTTTATGGTTAGGCAGTGCATTTGGTTGGAGAGCACCGTTTTTATTGATTGCCATTTTGACATTGGTGCTTATGTTGATTGTATTCCTTGCTTTAGGGACAATTGAGCCTAAAAAGAATTTGCCTTTGAAAGCACAAATTGCTGCGATCAAGGATAGAAAAATTTTACTGATTCACGCAATCTCTATCGTGTTTTTTACAGGTCACATGACGCTGTATGCGTATTTAACACCGTTTCTTCAATCAACGCTACATCTGTCTGAGAAATCTCTTAGTCTTATGTATTTACTGATAGGAGTATTTTCGATACTCGGCAGTTTGTTAGGTGGATATTTTACTGATCGTATTAGTGCAAAACGGACGATTATTTCCGTATTATCCTTATTTATAATAACAATTGTAGCAATACCACTATTTAAATTTTCTGTTGTACTTTTCGTTGGAGCAATTTTATTATGGAGCTTACTAAGTTGGTCACTTCAACCAGCCATTCAAAGTTTTATCGTTTCTTGTGCATCAACGACATCAGATGTTCATCAAAGTTTAAATAATTCTGGTGCTCATATCGGGATGGCTTTAGGCACAACAATTGGTGGCACAATTATTGACTCCTATGCAGTCGAAACAAATGCACTAATTGGCGGTACAATTACTTGTATGGCACTGATCGTTGCCATCGTAACCTTTAAATTGCAAAGAAACTAAAAACTCTTGAATATTAAACTCTGATTTTCCTATGCTAAGTAGAAAAATTAGAGTTTTTTATTTCTTAAGTGAAGAAGGGAATATATCGAGTTTAATCTATTATGCAAAAATGAATAATCACCAACAATGCTACAGTGATTCCTCTCTCTTAAAGTCTCAGCTAAACTTACCCGAGCATCCTGACGTTATGCAATATTAAATACATATATTGGTTATTTATATTTAGTTCTTTCTTTTTTAGATAAATATGGTAATATTAAATGGGGTTATGAATAGTTGAACTTTAACTTTAGTCAGTATCGTTCAATGGCAATTATTTGCTAATAAAATAATGCAAAGAAGAGCGTATCATAATTTACAAACTACTTTAAGCAATTGAAAATGTTAGGGGGAAATTTATGGTTTATAACGAGGTTGTGAAAATCGGTGATTCCTATTTACTTCCGTTAATATCAGAGATGTACGGATTGGATGGCTATGAAATAAAGCCGGTGAATGCCCATAGTGGTGGACGTAATTTAGTTTATACTTGTGAAAAAGAAGGTGCTGACGCTAAAATACTCAGAATTGCCTTCTTACAAGACCGAAGACGAGAAGATTTTCTTGGCGAAGTGGAGTATATCAGGTATTTATTTGAACACGGCGCAAGTGTTTCAGATGTCGTCAACTCTCAGAATGAGAATTTGTTGGAAGAGATTACTTATAATAATCACACCTTTTTTGTCTGCCTTTTCAAAAAGGCGAAGGGAAAACAGCTTGTAGAAAATCATTATCAATATCGAGAAGGCGTTCCGATGTCGGAATACTACTATAACTGTGGTAAAGTGCTCGGGAAGTTGCACCAATTGTCGAAAGGCTATACACCTGTTCATCACCGTTATAGTTTCTTTGATAAATATAATCGTGAGTATATTGATAAGTTGATACCAAATACGTTCCCTACGCTTAAGAAGAAAATAGTGGAGCTTCTTAACACTTTAGAAGGATTGGACAAAAACCAAGAGTCTTTCGGAATGGTCCATTTTGATTTCAATGATGGAAACTATTCGATAGATTTTAATACCGGACAAATTACCGTATATGACTTTGATAATTCATGTTACTGCTGGTATATGTTTGATTTGGCAGCGCTTTGGACACAAGGAGTTGGCTGGATCCATTTTGAACCAGATGCCGAAAAACGGAAAGTGTTTATGGATCATTATTTTGAAACAGTCCTCGATGGATATAAATCTGAAACCCTAATCGAAAATTCAATGTTAGATAAACTGCCTTTATTTATCCAAGTAAATATCATGGAAAATATTGTAGATGCATTTGAAGTCATGCGCAACAATGGCGAAGAACCAACGTGTGATGAGGAGTTAGCGTATCTCATAAAATGCTTAGAGGACGATATTCCATATAAAGGTTTTTTCCATGAAATATATTCGTGTGATGAACCATTTGAATATGAGAAACAAAATGTTTAGTCTTTCTGTCCAATAACCGATTTATGAAGACAAAACTTTTATTGAAACTAGCCTGCAAAAGTAGGCTAGTTTTTCTTTGTGAGCATCTCACCAGTTACTTTTGAATACATTTTTATAGTTGAAAGCAAAAATGAATTATCTTGGGGGAGATTTTATGGACGCTATAGTAGAGAAGAAGAGTGAGGATATAATAATTTCGGTTATCATACCGGCGCATAATGAAGAGAAGTATATCGGAAAATGTTTAGAATCTATTTCAAAAGCTTCAACATTTCTGCCAGGAAAAGTTGAAGTCATTGTTGTGTTAAATCGATGTACAGATAGAACGGAAGAAATCGCAAAATCATTTAACTGTATCACATTAATAAATAACGATAAAAACCTTTCTAAAATAAGGAACGCAGGTGTTGACATTGCTAGAGGTGAAATTATCGTGACAATAGATGCCGATACACTGATGAACGAACATGTTTTGTTAAAGGCACAAGAGAACTTAACGACTGGTAACTACATTGGCGGTGGAGTAACTGGCAAATTTGAAAGAATGTCTTTTGGCATTTTTGTTTCCACTTTATTATTAATTGGGCCATTACTTTTTAAATATGGTGCCATTTCTGTAGGGATATTTTGGTGCTACAAAAAAGATTTTGAAGCAATAAAAGGATTTAATGAAAAGATGCTGATGACTGAAGATGCAGATTTCGCTAAACGGTTAAAAGCGTTTGGCAAAACGAAAGGTAAAAAATACGGGACGATTCAAAATGGCATGATCACGTCGAGCAGAAAGTTTGATAAACACGGAGACTGGATTTTACTTAAACGTCCAAAAATGATTCTCGCTTATCTTAAAGGTACAGACGAAAAATATGCGGATGAAGCCTATTATGAAAACCAAGATCGATAAAAGAGAGTAAACGACATCAATCAAATTTAATTTTTCTAGGTGTTAATCGAAGAAGGATTAACGCTTTTTTTGTAGAAGTGATAAATGAAAGTGCTGTGAGTTTTTCTAAATGGGCTTGCAAGTGATGAGGAGGAGAGCGTTATATGTTTAAACAATTAGTTATTGGTGACGTAGCGCAAGAACTAGCGTCTACACGTCGCATTTTAAAACAGTTGCCTGATGAGCATATGCTATGGCGACCACATGAAAAATCGATGACGCTAGGTGGACTGGCTACGCACCTCGTCAACTTGCTGAACTGGCAAATCGCTATTTTTCAGTCCTCGGACTTTGATCTTGCGACTGTACCATTACGGCGTGAAGCATTGGCAAAACGCGCTGAGGTACTAGAAGAGTTTGATGCAAACAGTAGCAAGTTAGCAAAGTTGCTCGCCGAATGTGATGATCAAATGCTCGGCGCACAATGGACATTACGCCATGGTGACCATATACTCCAACAAGAGCCACGAGCGATCGCATTTCGTACTTTCGGGTTAAGTCATATGGTCCACCACCGCGCACAGCTAGGGCTCTACTTGCGCCTTCTCGATATTGCAGTGCCAGGCGTTTATGGACCATCAGCTGACGAGGAAGCTAACAGAACAAAATTGTAAAGGTGAAGTCACAAAGTAAAAGCCAAACTTCCCATTGAAATAAGAGAGAAATTTGGCTTTTTTTATAAAAGTATTTTCTATCGAATTTTTACTATTATTTTCCCTTTCGCTCTTCCTAACTCCGCATATTCCAATGCTTTTTGAGCATCTTCAAATGGAAAAACACGATCAATTATCGGCTTAATTTTACCCGTTTCTATATAGTTAGCAATAAGGCGTAATTGCTCACCGCTTGGCTTCATAAATAAAAATGAATAGTGGACTTTATGCTTTTTTTCAAGTTTAGTCAGTTTAGTACTGGCTATTGCAAACAACAACGTTTTAAAAAATCCGAAACCATTTTCTCTTCCAAAGCGAGCATTTGGCAAACCAGAAACAGAAACCATTTTTCCTCCGCTTTTTAACACTTGAAATGATTTTTCGAGCATTTCACCACCAAGAGTATCAAACACCGCATCATAATTCTTCAGTATCTCTTCAAATTTTTCAGACTTATAATTAATGATTTCGTCAGCCCCGAGAGATGTTACTAAATTCGCTCCCGCTTCACTGGCTGTTGTGGCAACTGTGGCCCCCATTAATTTAGCAAGCTGAATAGCAAAGGTACCGACACCTCCAGCACCTGCTTGAATGAATATCTTTTGTCCTTTTTGTAGTTGCAAGATGTCTGTTAATGCTTGATAGGCGGTTAAGCCAACTAATGGAATCGATGCTGCTTCTTCAAAACTTAAATTTTTTGGTTTGAAGGCGATGTCCTCTTCATGAATGGCGATATATTCAGCAAATGTACCGATTTTACTCTTACGTGGACGTGCATAAATTTCGTCACCTACTTTAAATCGAGTTACTTTAGCGCCTACTTCTGCCACAACACCTGAAAAGTCATTTCCTAAAATTAGTGGCATGTTGTATTTCACTAATAATTTCACTTTGCCGTCACGTATTTTAAAATCGATTGGATTAATGCTAGCAGCATGGATTTCTGCTAGTACTTCATTATCGCCAATTTCAGGCGTGGGCATATTTACGAGACGCATGGGAACTTGCCCATAGCGATCAATAATCATTGCTTTCATTGTAATTCCTCCAAATAAAGAGTGTTAATGGCCATCATTGGTATAAAAGTTTTGCATGAATTGATCTATATCTAACATAAGTGTTCTTAATCGTCCTAAATCTGAACGTACATTAATGTAATAAAAGTTTTTTGTGCCTTCTTTACGCATTAAAATAACGCCGGCTTCACGTAATACCTTCAGATGATGGGACACAGCAGGTCGAGATAAATGGGTTTGTTCGGTAATTTCACCTACACGCAATCCTGTATGACAATCTGTTCCCATGAGAACGAATAAGATCGCTTGACGTGTTTCATCACCAATTGCCACTAGAACTTTTTGACATTGTATAAAATCTTCTTTGATGAGATTCAGTTGTCCTTGCTTATTCATTCTGAAAAACCTCCAATAATTAGATGAATCGTTTAAGTTGATGGACCAAATAGTTGAATACAACAATATACTATTGATATGTGCCGTGCAATATTGAGAAAGAAAATCGAGACGAATGCATGGGAAGTATGAAGGTATGAACAGCACAATGCGCTTAATTACAATGCGGTAAAGGATATTTTTGAGAAAAAGTATAATTTGTGGTAGTGTTTTTGGGAAGGAGGAAAGTTATAATCCGACATAAAAAGAAAGGTGTTAACATGTATAAAAAGGTTCTAAAATTTCGACCAAGACAATATTGGCGTATCGGTGAACACGAGGCTTGGTTTACAGATATGGCAGCAAAGGGACTTCATTTATCTAAGATGGGAGCCTTTGTCCATTTTATTAAAGGGGAACCGAAAAAAATAAGGTACAGAATAGATGTATCCTCAAGTAAACAAATTTCACAAGAGCAAATAAAGCTCTTTGAAAAAACGGGTTGGCAATATGTCACAAGCTATTATTATTTCCATGTATTTTCATCACCTGAGGAACGCAATGCGCCAGAGCTATATAGTAATCTAACGGAGCAAGCTCAAACCTTTGATGAACTAGATAAGAAACTAACGATGAAAGCGATTATATCTAGTGTGACGATGATTGTGATGATTTGTACACTGCTTGCAGTTTGGTTTCTTGACGGCACACCAACCTTCGTGTTAGTTGATGGGTTAGCTATTCAACAAACGGGCTTGACTATTTTTTTAGGATATATGAACTTGACAGCACTCCAAGCTGCTTTTTCCATTCGAGCTTTGCGTAACGGGCTTATGGAAGGACAACCGATTAATCATCAAGCGCATTGGATATCGTCTTTTCAGTTTAATAAAATATTATCCTTTAGTTTTACAGTAGTCTTCTTAGTAAGTGCTTCTATTCCATTTATTCAGCTTGCAAAAAGCGATACACAAACATTACCTAAGTCTACTACTGACTTGCCAATTGTTCGATTAGCAGATGTTGAAAATGATCCCGCCTTTACTAGAGTTGTATCATACATAAATGATGAAGTTGATTGGGGAAATCGCTATACATTTAAGTGGGGTCCTCTAGCTCCTGCGCAATACGAGACAAATGAAAGTGGACGTGTTCCAGGGAAAAAGTGGGACAACTTAGGTGGCGAATATGCACCAGATATACATACGATGGTTTATCAGTTGAGCGTACCAGCGTTAGCTAAAAATTTAATTGATGATTTAATAAAAAAATACGATTATGACGCAAATCCGCAAGATTATATGGAAATGACGCATCCACAATTAGATTATTTAATTGTAAATGATAAAATGCTCTTTAAAGACGTCTTAGTTGCTCATAATCATGTCGTCATGTTTGTGCGGTACCATGGCGAGGCAGAACTTAATTCCTTGATTGATAATATTGTAGAGAAGATTTATTTAATATCTGAATAAAATAATTGCAGGCTGAATTACAGTATTGAAATTTAATTTAGAATAGTATAAAATTTACAAAAATCGATAGAAAAAGCGATGAAAAGAAGAGTAAACATACGGACTATCGACAGAGACCTCTGGGAGCTGAAAAGGAGGGATAGGAAATGTGTTGAACCAAGTCTTGGAGCTGTGCATTGGATTTGTTGGTTGAAACAATGATGATGCAACGTATTCTCACGTTAACGAGATAGAGTATCGCAGGTTTTATGATGCCGTACTCGATAAGGCTTCTACAGCAATGTAGAAATGAACTGGGGTGGCACCGCGATATGACTCGCCCCCAAGATAATATCTTGGGGGTGAGTTTTTTTATTTTGTTTTAAAAAAAATAAAATAGGAGTGGTGACGATGTCCAGATGGAAATATCCTTTTATCTTACTAGGGGGAATAGGCATATCAAATATAGGTGCCTGGGTTTACCTGATTGCACTAAATTTAATCCTTTTAAATGAAACAGGCTCTCCACTTGCCATTGCTATATTATATATTCTAGGTCCTATAGCAACGATTTGTACAAATGGTTGGGCAGGTAGTTTCATCGACCGTATCAACACAAGGCGACTGATGATGGGGCTAGACGTTTTTCGCGCACTGTCTATTGCGTTAATTCCTGTTTTACCTTCTATCATCTATATTTATGTACTCGCTTTTTTTATTAATATGGCCAGTGCGATTTTTCAACCAACGTCAATGGTTTATATGACCAAACTCATTCCGGAAAAAGATCGGCAACGCTTTAATGCACTACGGAGTTTTATTAACTCTTGTGGCTCACTAATTGGTCCTGCCGTTGCTGGGATGTTATTTTGGATGGGAACGCCTTATACTGCCATCTATGTCAATGCAGTAGCTTTATTTTTTTCAGCATTCATTATTAAAATGCTTCCTAATGTGGATGCAAAACGCCAAGAATCAAAGAAGCAAAAACTTACGTGGGAGTTAATTAAAAATGATTTTCGGGTAGTTTTATCTTTTAGTAAGAACGACACTTATATTACGAAAATATATTTATTATTTTCTGGTACTACAATATTTATGACCGCCATCGATTCACTCGAGGCAGCCTTTGCTAAAGGGGTACTTTCCATATCAGACACGCATTATGGATTTTTATTAAGTATCTTTGGAACAGGTATTATTTTAGGATCCATGATTAATTCAGTTTTTTCCAAACAACTTGCAGTGAAGCATTTAATTGGGTTTGGTACGATCTTTACCTCAATCGGTTATTTAGTCTTTTATAGTGCAAGTGGCTATATAAGTGCTGCGCTTGCTATATTTCTAATAGGGTTTGCTGTTACGTTTGCGAACACAGGGTATTTAACTTTTTATCAAAATCATGTGCCTGTCGAAATGATGGGAAGGTTCGGTAGCATCTTTAGTGTTATTGAAGCCTTTTGCATTGTGGTATTAACGATTTTAATCGGCTTAATAGCAGAATTAACTGCAATCCGTCCTGTTGGTCTAATCGCTTCAGTTGCCTTCTTCTTGCTTGGGTTACTATCGTTGAAAGCAGTAGTAGGTGTTAAAAGAGGAGCATATTTTAAAAAAGAAGCTGTAAATAGTTAAAGTGAAGGCTTGACCGGTAATATATCGGCAAGCCTTTTATTTTTCAGCAATAAAAAACGAACATTAAGAATGAAAACACTCCGAACGTTCGTTTTTAAATCGATAAAATGCGATTGCCTCACAGGCCGAATAAAAACCTAATTGAATAAAACACGAACATTATAGAGTTCAGCCATAGAGCTATTTAAATCGCATTATTTATTCAATTCCTTATATAAAACATATTTTAAAGCTGAAATTTCATCTTCAGATAGTTTACCTTCAATTTCGGATAATACTTCATCCTTACTAATGGAACCAGTTTGCACTTGTTCCTGAATTTCAAGTAAACGAGTAACGCCGACTTTTTTTATTAACACACGTGTTGCTTCTTCTTTCGTTTGGAAGGGAAGCGTATCCGGATTTGTAGTTGCTGCTTCGCTTACCATTTCTTGAACCATTGCATCGTTCTCAATATAAGATTTTACTTCTGCTAATTTTTCGTCATCTAAATTAGATTCCACTTTTTCAATTATTTTTTCGGAAGCGATATTTGTCCCAAAATGCCACATAGCATAGCCAGCTGCACCGATTAATACAAGAATTATAGCCGTAATTGTTAAAAACTTTTTCATCAACTCACTCCTAACACTTTGAATATAGCACAACTTCTCATAAACTACGAAGAAAAGATGCCTTCTTTTCCGTTAAGTTTTCACCGAGATTGCACCATAGTATGTCAGGATTCCTGGATGCGTATTTGTTCCACACTCGACCTCGATGTAGAGGGATATTACTGGCCAAATACACAATATTTTTCAAATTGGATACAAAACGGTTGCAAACCAACATAATAAATCATAATATAAGAATATAGTTATATATAAATGAATTCACCTTTTTACCAGGTGATTTTATTTTACATTTTATATAAGTAAATGATTATATAAGGAGTTCTAATAATGGAAAATACCCTAATTGAAAAACAACTTAAAGCAACAGCTGATTTAAATCGCCTTAAATTACTTGCATGCATGAAAACTGGGGAGGTATGTGTATGTGATTTCGTCGATGTACTAGGCATATCACAGCCAGCGGTAAGTCAACATTTACGAAAATTAAAGGAGGCAGGCATTATTACGGAACGGAAAGTAGGGACTTGGAAACATTACCGTTTAGTAGAGGACCAAACGCCACTAATGCAAGGCATTTTAGCACAAATTCAGCCTTTAAACGGTTGCAACTGTCAGACGAATGATTGCCATGTGGAGGAAACTGATAGTGAGTAATGAGCCTTTAACAAAACAGCTTTCTTTTCTAGATCGCTATCTCACGCTTTGGATATTTGTTGCGATGGGGATTGGCGTCATTGTAAGTCTCGCCATGCCTAATATTGGTGAAGCATTAGAGTCTCTGTCTATTGGCACAACGTCTATACCCATTGCTATCGGGTTAATTGTCATGTTGTACCCACCTTTAGCAAAAGTAAAGTATGAAGAAATGTGGCGAGTGTTTAAAGATTGGAAAGTGCTATTACTTTCGCTTTTTCAAAACTGGTTACTGGGACCGTTCTTAATGTTCTTTTTAGCTATTATCTTTTTGCACGACTATCCTGAATATATGGCAGGGCTCATAATGATTGGTTTAGCTCGCTGTATTGCGATGGTCATTGTATGGAATGATTTAGCGCGTGGCGACCGTGAATATGTAGCTGGTTTAGTTGCCTTTAACTCAATCTTTCAAATCATAACGTATTCGTTTTTTGCTTACTTTTTCTTAAATGTATTACCTGGATGGTTTGGTTTAGACAATTTTGAAGTAGCCATTTCCATGTGGGCGATTACAAAGAGTGTCCTTATTTACTTAGGGTTGCCATTTGCTGCAGGCTTCCTTACACGATGGATCGGGCTGAAAACAAAAGGGAAGCAGTGGTATGAAGAAAAGTTTTTACCGAAAATTTCACCACTGACGCTAGTCGCACTGCTGTTCACGATTGTCATGATGTTTGCCTTGAAAGGTGAGCAATTAGTGGAACTTCCATTCGATGTAGTACGCATTGCGATTCCTTTATTTATTTACTTTGTAGTTATGTTTGCTATTTCGTTCTTCTCTTCACGCAAAGCAGGTGCCTCTTATCCGGTCACTGCAGCCCTTTCTTTTACAGCAGCTAGCAACAACTTTGAATTAGCGATTGCTGTAGCAGTTGGCGTCTTTGGTTTGCATAGTGGTGTGGCATTCGCCGCTGTTATTGGTCCACTTGTAGAAGTACCGGTTCTCATAGGACTTGTTTGGGTTGCCTTAAGATGGCAGAAAAAATACTTTAAAGCCATGCAATGATTGGTTGTTGGAGGATAAGCAAATGACAGTAAATCATGCTAGCGTATTAACGAAGGAATATTTTATCGCTTATATAAAGTTAATTATGAAGAGTAGAGAATACACATTGTTACAAGCTAAAGCGTTTGCTTTTGATTTCTTCTTTAAAGGAGATTCGCAACGTTATGGTTCTTCTACTTGGTTACAATTTGAGAAAGCCCTAAATGAATTAAAGGATGTGTGCTAATAATAATTAGAACAAAAATATTTTTTATATAAGTATATGCTTATATCACATAATAAAAAAGGAGATTAATGATGATAACACTAAAAGCAATTAATCAAAACGGATCTTGTTGTAGTCCTACTAAGGAAACGGAAGTAAAGATGACAGCTCATCAGAACGACAAAAAATTACCAATCGTCATAATTGGTGCAGGTCCCATCGGCTTAGCAGCAGCTGCTCATTTAGTTGAACAAAAACAAGCATTTATTTTACTAGAGGCAGGACCGGAAATTGCACATAATATTCGGAGTTGGGGTCATGTTACATTATTTTCACCATGGCGTTATAACATCAATAAGGCAGCCAAAGCATTATTAGATGGCACTGAGTGGGTAGAACCTAACTTAGATGCGTTACCTACCGGTCATGAATTAATTGATTTGTATTTAAAACCTTTATCCGAACTTGAACAGATTAAAGCAAATTTACAATTGAATACAAAAGTAGTTGGCGTAGCTCGACAATTAAATGATAAAATGAAGACAAAAAATCGACTAGCACAGGCCTTTACTGTTTATGTCGAACAAGCGAATGATATACATGTTATTGAGGCAAGAGCTGTTATTGACGCAACGGGAACATGGGGCAATCCAAATCCTGCGAATACATCAGGCGTATGGTTGCAAACCGAAAAAGCATTAGCAAATCATATTGACTATGGTATTCCAGATGTTAATACAAATCGTGAGAAATATGCCAATAAGAAAATTGCTGTGATTGGTGGTGGCCACTCTGCTATAAATACGTTATTAGCACTTGCAGAACTACAGCAGCAGTATCCATCCACAAAGCTGGTATGGATTATGCGTAAACACTCGGTAGAGGAAGCCTATGGGGGAGAGGAAAAAGATGCATTGGCAGCCCGTGGAGCACTCGGTGCAAGGATTCATGAATTAGTCGATTCAGGTAAAGTGGAAGTCATGACACCGTTCTATATTTCACATTTAAAGAAAGAGCAAAATATTACGATAATCGGTACAACTAATGGGGAACAAAAAGTATTAACTGGGTTCGATGAACTAATTGTGAATGCAGGCAATCGTCCTGATTTTACAATCAACAGCGAACTACGACTTGCCATTGATACTGCAACAGAAAGTGTGCAAGCATTGGCACCTTTAATTGATCCGAATGAACATAGCTGTGGAACAGTTAGAGCGCATGGTGAAGAAATACTGAGACAACCGGAAATGGATTTTTATATTGTCGGAGCCAAAAGCTACGGCCGTGCACCAACATTTTTAATGGCGACCGGCTATGAACAAGTTCGTTCAATTACAGCCTACTTATCAGGTAATGTGGAAGCTTCAAAACGTGTGGAATTGGATTTACCAGAAACAGGTGTATGTAGTATTAATCTAGTCAATCAATCAAATACATGTTGTTAAAAAAAGGACTGTTAGTGCATGCTAACAGTCTTTTTAATATGCATACAAAAACCGGCAAATTATTTTGCCGGTTTAAGAAATACCTTATTTTGAATTGTTTGCGTTTGTATTACCCGAAGCATATTTTTTGTTTGCTTCAGCTTTTTGGTTTTGTTGTTTTACATGATTCACATCAGTTTCAGTACCGAATTCAACATCCATTGCTGAGTTCGTTGCACCAGAAGCAAACTGTTTGTTAGCCCCTGATTGTTGGTTTTGTTGTTTCACATGATTCACATCAGTTTCAGTACCAAATTCAACATCCATTGAATTCATAGAATTCGCTGAACCAGAAGCATATTGTTTGTTCGCTTCTGCCTTTTGATTTTGTTGTTTCACATGATTCACATCTGTTTTATTATTGTTAGCCATTGAATATCACCTCCTGCAAAATAGTTTGTACAGAAGGTGAATAAATATCCTTTATTTTTTTAGCAAAGGTTAACAAATGTAATGGCAACGTTTAGATACAGAAAATTTCATTTATATAAAAATATAGGATTTTTTTGGTAAACTAGACTTATTTTTAAGGAATTTATCTAAACATATTGTATTCATTTTAATCCTTTTATAAAATGAAAGCGAATTCACCTTTAAGTGCATGCACGCTTATTAATTAAAATGAATTTCTTACATTTAAGGAGGCATATTAATTATGAAAGCAGCAGTCGTAACAAAAGACAGAAGAGTCAGTGTAGAAGAAAAACAACTTCGACCAATCCAATATGGTGAAGCTTTAGTTCAAACTGAATTTTGTGGTGTATGTCATACCGACTTACATGTAAAAAATGCTGACTTCGGCGATGTAACGGGAATCGTTTTGGGACATGAAGGTATTGGGAAAGTAATCGAAATTGCTGATGGTGTAACTTCTTTAAAAGTTGGTGACCGGGTCTCAATTGCCTGGATGTATGAAAGCTGCGGACATTGCGAATATTGTACGACTGGCCGTGAAACACTGTGTCGTGATGTCAAAAATGCAGGGTACACAGTAGATGGTGCAATGGCTGAACAGGTCATCGTTTCAGCTGATTATGCGGTAAAAGTCCCTGATAATTTAGATCCCGCTGCAGCATCTTCTGTAACTTGTGCAGGTGTAACTACTTACAAAGCTGTCAAAGTGTCGAATATCCGTCCTGGTCAATGGATAGGGATTTTTGGTATCGGCGGCCTAGGTAACTTAGCAGTGCAATACGCAAAAAATGTTTATGGCGCAAAAGTAGTGGCATTTGATATTAATGACGACAAGCTAGCCTTTGCTAAAGAAGTTGGTGCAGATGTAGTCGTCAACTTATTAAATGAAGACCCAGTAGAAAAAGCGAAAGAGCTGACAGATGGTAAAGGTTTAGATGCAACAGTGATTACAGCAGTAGCTAAAACGCCATTTAACCAAGCGATTGATGTTGTAAAAGCTGGCGCTCGTGTTGTAGCCGTTGGTTTACCTGTAGATAGCATGGATTTAAATATCCCTCGTTTAGTTTTAGATGGTATTCAAGTCATCGGCACTTTAGTAGGTACACGTCAAGACTTACAAGAGGCATTCCAATTTGCTGCAGAAGGTAAAGTAGTACCGAAAGTATCCTTACGTAAAATTGAAGAAATTAACGATATCATGTACGAAATGGAACATGGTAAAATTACAGGTCGTATGGTAATTGATTTTACACACTAATTGAGCAGGGAATAAGTTACTATATATAAAACTAGGCACCTCTACTTCGAAATCGAAGGAGGTGGCTAGTTGTGCTTACGAGTGGTACTGGTTGAGCAGGGGCAGTTGAAGTTTTTTTAAAAAAATCCATTTCTTCGTACTGTGAGAGCGATTGAGATGTACAACGGTCCGTATTATTGAAACTCGATACGTTTTATCGCGTAGTTGGATAAGAACAATTGCAGTTGGATAAAATATTTGAGAACTTAAAAGGTTCAAATTTCAAGGTTTGGGAGGACTATAATATGTCATCTGAAATGGGAGAAATACCTCGTACTGGTCAAGACATTAACGACGAAATTGTCCATTTTGGTGGGCAAGCTGAGAGTGTTTTTAGTTCACTAGCGGAACAAGCTCGGCTTTCAATACAAAAGAAAGCAGACGACCTAGCTACACAGTATCTTGATCATAATACTAATCCCGACTATTATGAATGTGTTGAAGGTGTATCAGAAGGAGTTTTGACGGCAGCGAACGAAATAAAGGCTAGCAGTGGTTCTTGGGGAGAATCGGTAGATGCAGCACTTGAAGCTGGTGTTGGAACGACAGTAGCTAAAATAGCGTGTAAAAGAATAGCGATGTCAGAACATTAATTTTAAAAAAAGCGTAGGCGTAACAGCTTATGCTTTTTATTTTTATGGTAGAGTCATTTTTATTCGTGTCTGTAGTAATAGGTTCATCATATAGTAAAATTAAATATCATATATTATACATTGTGGTGTGAAAATGGTATTTTATAAATAGTTAGACTTTTCGCTCAATTAAAAAGTAAGGAGTGTTGATGATGATTTCTTTTTCTAAACCAGATGTAGAACAGTTTTTACGAACATTTTCGATTGGTAATTTTGCGGTTAGTCCAGATGAAACACAACTAGTTTTCAGTACAAACTTAAGTGGAAAGTATAATTTATGGGCTATGAATTTACCAAATACATTCCCGAAGCCACTTACTTTTATTGACCAGAGCTGTCAAGGCCTTGTCTATGATAAACAAGGACGGTTCATCATTGCCGGCTTTGACCAAAACGGTAACGAAAATACACAATTTTATGGGATTCCACTGCAAGGTGGAACGATGAAAAAAATAATTTATGAAGAAGGCACGCGCAATTCTATGCCGATTTTATCTGAAGATGGCAGCAAGCTTTATTATACATCTTCGAAAGGGAATCCAACGTTTTTAAATGCATATGTCTATGACTTGGTGACAGGTGAGGAAGAAACAGTACTTGAGGGGAAAGATGCACCCACTTTTTTACTCGATTTTAGCCCGAATGAAGAAGTAGCTCTCTACTATAAACATTTTTCTAATACGTACACATTACTTTACGCTAAACGTGGTGAGGAACATATTCTCCTGACACCACCAACAGATCAGCAACATACAGTCAGTGACGCCGTGTTTGTATCGGATGAACTTATCTATTTATTAACGGATTATGAGGCTGATTTTTCGTACTTGGCTTCCTATAATTTAGCAACAAATGAGTTTGTAAAATTGCAAGGAGTGGAGAATGAGAGCTTTACTTCGTTGAAATTTAACAAAGAAAAGCAGTGTCTGTATGTAATTAGTGAAAAAGGTGTAGAAGATCATTTATATAAGCAAGATTTATTATCAAATAAGTGGGAGAAACTCGATTCACCGTGCAGTATTATCGAAAAATTGATTGTCACAAAATCTGGTAATTTATATTTATTAGGAAGAAGTGCTACGAAGCCGCATAATATTTATCAATTGAAGGAAAATGAATGGACATCTTTAACGGGATACACCGTTCCTGGTGTCGATCAAAGCGAATTAGTTGAGCCAGAAGTGATTACTTATTCTTCCTATGACGGACTTGAAATAGAATCTTTATTTTTCAAAGCGAAAAAGGAAAATGATAATGGGGAAATCATTTTTTGGCCACATGGTGGTCCGCAAGCTGCAGAACGGAAATTTTTTAGAGCTTCCTTCCAATTCTTTTTAAATAATGGCTATAGCATCTTTGCGCCGAATTTCCGTGGTTCAACAGGTTATGGCTTGGCTTTCACAAAAATGGTTGAAGGAGATTGGGGTGACGGGCCAAGACTTGATAATGTAGCTGGTCTCGATTGGCTTATAGATAATAATTACGCGGAAAAAGGGAATATTTTATTAATGGGTGGAAGCTATGGGGGATACATGGCCTTATTGCTTCACGGCAGACACGCTGATTATTTCAAAGCTGTAGTAGATATATTCGGTCCATCTGATTTATTCTCCTTTATCAACTCGGTTCCTGAAGACTGGAAGCCAATTATGGACAGGTGGGTTGGAAACCCTGAAAGAGATAAGCAAAAACTCATTGAATACTCACCAATTACGTATCTAGAAGGCATGGTAAAACCAATGCTAGTTATCCAGGGAGCAAATGACCCGCGGGTTGTCAAAGAGGAGTCTGATCAAATCGTCCAAGCTTTAAAAGATAAAGGTCGGGAAGTCGAGTACATGCTTCTGGAAGACGAAGGACATGGGTTCTCTAAAAAAGAAAATGAAATTGCTGTTTATCAAAAAATCCTGTCATTTTTGAATCAGTTTGTTGATTCTAAAGTGAAAGTATAATGATACCAACTGGCATGAAAACAAAGAGAGTTAAATAAAAAAGACTAGGTTCTACCATTGTAGAACCTAGTCTTTTATTAAATTATAGTTGATAATGCTAAATGCCCTATAGTCCAAATTATTTTCACATTTTACTACATCATTTTACAGATATGTACGAGGAATCGAGCAGTAGTCGTTAGATTTTCCTTTATTGTTACTTAATATTTGAGCTAATAATAATCAGTGTAATACCCGTAAATAGGCAAATAATCCGTGCCACAGGAATTTTATCGGCTAGTCCAAACAGTGCAATAGCAGTCGTTACAATCAATACTGTTGGTCCAACCAAAGCAAGCATGGTATTAATATAAAACGCTTTTTCTAAACTATTCAACTTAAGCATCAACAATCCTGCACTGACTTCAATACTTCCTGACAATACGCGTAAAATAACCATAGCAAGAAGAGATTTTTCAATAATTTTCATCATCCTATCTAATTTTGCTTAAATTATAAATCCATCATCCTAATATTTACACATTTCTAATTAAACTACTAAAAACAATCTATGTATGGTAGGTATCAATTATGCTTTATAGTGTTTTTGAATATATCCATGAGTGAGAACCTAATATGACCTAATAGGACAGTATGAAATTAGAAAAATTTGTACACAATGCAAATGCTGCAAATGTCAAATAATCGAATGATTATACGATAATTAATTTTGTGTTCCCTTATAGTATATGGAAGGCAGATAAGCCAATTTTTGTTTATTTGTAAATGGTTATGAAAGTTGAAAATTAGTAAAGAGAGAATAAGCCAGTATAATATTGCGCTGTGTGAGAGCAATCGAGATGGACAACGGTACGTGAGATCGCATGTCGATGCGTTTTACAGCGCTATGATTGTTAAAGTCAGATTTAATTATGATGATACATATTGAGAATATGACAGCAAAAGTAGTGAGAAAATTTAGGGATGAGCTATTAGACAGAAAGAATCACCATCATAGTTTGATATTTGGGAAGGAAGAAGGAAATATTTTTTATGGTGTGCCTTACCTTACAGATGCTTGGTTGAACAAGGTGAAATTTAATTAATGCAATAGATGCTCCATACCCTCGTAACCATAGCAAACGTTTAATCTTCCTACAATTGAATCATAATTTGCCTTAATTAAATCCTGAATGTTTATTATGCTAGAACCTTTTAGCATATAAGATTTAAAGGTCCTTTTTAAATCTTTAGCGACAATAATTTTCAGTCATTTTTAAAGGGGGTTCCAGTGGAATTTATATCGTTTAAGCAATCAGTAATACTTTACTTAGATATCAGCTTACAAGTAAGTGCATATTTTCTTATAATTAACTTTTTGTGTTCTAATCTGTCAAAGGCACAATATTTAACTGATAATCAATCTTAATATCCATCTTCTTGAATATTTCAATCCATTCTTTTTCATCCATTGGTTTTGAAAAAGGTTTTAATGTATGAATACCTAGCTGTAATGGATCTACCTTCAATTCTTGCATCTTTTTGATTAGCTCTTGTGTTTGTTTTTCAAGTTTGAATTGGATTTCTTTTTTCAAATCTTCTAATTCCTTTGGTTCAAAAATTTGCTTTTCTCCCCGGTATTCTTCAATTCTCGAGTCTAAATTCACTGTATAGGTCATTGTAGACAAGCTATTATTGATCTCTACTTTCGTATTAGACCTAACATGACCTAGAACAACTTCTAAATCTGGGATTGGCAGAACTGATAAGTAGTAATCATCTTTTAACAGTTGGAAGATCCGATCATCAAAAGTTGTTATTATTTCAACTAGTTTATCATTTTGAAACAGGGCTGTACCTTCATAACTGATAGCGTCATTTTCTATTTTAAATACAGGTAAGAAAGGATCTGAATAAGGCGTATATAATAAATTTTTAAATTCATGTAAATTAACAACGCTAATTTCGCCCTGATTCTTTTCCTCATAATGCTTCAGCATTCGGTAAAAAGAGTAATCAAGATTGTCTTGTTTATCCAATTGATTTTCCAAGTAACCTTCAAAATTTCCTTTTACGACAACTAAATAAATTCTTAAAGAAATATCCGGATCATTTAATAACACATTAATAATGGACATAATTCCTTCTTTACCAATGTCTTCATTAATAATCAGCATTCTCATTTGCCCAGATTTCATTTCCTGGTAAAAGTTTGAGTTAAAGACCATTAATCCTTCTTTTATTAAGCTTACTTCTCGCGTCATCACACTCTTTTTTTCTTTGCTTAGAGGAGGCAATATCGTACTGATTTTTATTTTACCTTCTTCCCCTTTACGAAGTGATAAAAATGTGACTGGAGCAAGCTCTTCAATAATGTTATTTTCAGTAAATGGGGCACATCCAGTTAACCATACTGCAATAAATAAAATTGAAAATTTTTTAGCCATCTTCTTTCGTAGTATCATGTTTATGAACCCCCTTTATCTTCATAGCTACGATAATAATAATTGGAACCGCAAAATAACTTAAGCTTCCTGCAATAATTTGAAGATTAAGTAAAACAACTTGTTTTTCATCTGACTTCCAAATCCATTCATTCACAAGTAACATTCCAATAAAAATTATAAATACACTGAAAATAAAGCCTATACGACTGGAAGGTTTATACACTTTCTCGTTAACTATTTTAGATGCTCCATAAAATAACAGAAGAAAAATTGATCCCGCAAAGACGATGTTAAATAATTCTAAGGCAAGCATGACCATATCAATACGTTCAATTATTGGATTTTGAAAGTAACGGGCCATAGTGACAATTGGAAATGGGGTTTTGCTTAAATAATTGGAACCGAAATAGAATAAGGATGCCATATAAAAGGTTACATACTCTATAACGGTTAGCGCATTTCCATAAGACAAATAACGAAATGTCCTATTATTTGCTTTAAACCATGGTCCTAAAAAAACCAGAAATTCAGGCCCTGAAAAAGAAGATAATATTAATAATATTCCTTTCCAGGAATCCCTTGTTAATTCCATTGGAATAATAGGGTACAAATCACTGAGATGAGCTATTGGAGGAAAAAAGAAAAATACAAAGAATAAGAACATCCAAAATGTACAAAAAAAAGAAATTATGACAAAACGTATCGTTTTTCCAACACCCTTCCAAGCTACATACAAACAAGTCAACAGTATAAATAAGATAAGCCAATTTGAATCTGTAGCTGGAAACATAAATATTTGTACTATTTCGGTGAAGCCTAACATAATGACGAAAAGTTTAAGCAGGATAAAGAACAGACCGACCAAAGAGAGAAGACGCACAAGTTTTTTTCCGAATAATTGGACAAATCCATTATAACCGTCGCTAGAGAACCGAGTTAAAAACCATTTGGATAAAAGAAGAATGTTTAGTTGGGACAATAAGCCGACCAATATAATAACCCAAATCATATATGGATGAATTAAAAAACTTGGCATAATCAAAAAAAAGTAAAGTAATTGGAGGCGATTAACCATCAACATGATATAGAATCCGTTATAGGTTTCATTCTTATTAAATAATTGAAGGGCTTCCATCAGTTCATCTCCTCGTTTGATATCTTTCCTTCTTCAGTGGTTTAAGATGTTCCGGTCGCTCCTTCATTTTAACTAAAGGCCCTCTAATGAATAAGTCAAGCCAATCTTTTCCGTAGAAAGGAGCTACAGGAGATAGATATGGCTGCCTTAGTGAAGATAATCCATTAAGGTGAGCTAAAATGATAATCATTGCAAGAACAATCCCTATTATCCCTAGAAATGAAGAACACACAAGAAGAATGAATTGAATTAATGAATTCGCCTTTGTCACAAGGTAATTAGGAACAAGAAAGGATGCGATAGTTGAAATCCCTACCATGACAATTAATACTTTACTAGCCAAACCAGCCTCAACTGCTGCTTGACCAATTACAATACCCCCAATAACACCAAGTGTTTGACCAGTCTTTGTTGGCATCCTTAAACTTGCTTCTTTTATAATTTCAATAAAAATCAACATAATAAATGCTTCCCAAAAAGGAGTGAAAGGAAGCTTGCTCCTTGATTCCACCAAGACGAAAAGCGTTTGTAAAGGAATCATTTGATAATGATGAGTTGTTAGTGCCACGTAGAAGGGAATTAATGTGATAGAGAGAATAAAACTTACATATCTTATGATGCGCAAAAAACTCGCAACGACCCATCGATTAATATAATCCTCTGGTGATTGGAACAAATGAAACATAGTAATAGGGGCAACTAGCGCAAAAGGTGTATTGTCTACCAGGATCGTAATTTTTCCTATTCCCAGAGAATAAGCAACAACATCAGGTCGGTCAGTCTGCTGAAACTGAGGAAAAATACTGTTTGGATTTTCCTCAATAAATGCAGCTACTTGAGATGATTCAAAGAAGAGATCATAATCTATTTCCAAAATTTTCTTTTTAGCAATTGAAACAAATTCTGGATTGGTCAGTCCCTCTATGTACAATAAGACAACATTTGTCTCACTTAAAGAACCAACGGTGAACTTCTCTGTTTTTAGTTCATGTGTTGGAAGACGTTTCCGAATAAGCGTAATATTTTGTTCAAGCTGTTCACTGAAGCTGTCTTTTGCTCCTAATAGGATGGTTTCAGTATCCGATGGTTCAATTGCACGTCCAAGCGGATTTTTCAATGGGATAGAAAACCAAAGATTTGACGAAGATTCAAATAACACAACAGATCCTGTAAACAGCTGCGTTTTTGCTTCATTTAAAGTAGAAATAGCGTTTATTGTTGAATGAACATAACATTCTTGAATGGACTGTTTGGAACAATTAGATAAAGGTTTTACAATGCTTTCATTTAATCTCTCTTGGTCAATTAAGGTTCTTATGTAGATAAGAACAACTTGTTGATTTTCAGAAATGTTAAGCTCGACAAATTCCGCATCATCCATTTGAACGAGGGCTTTTTTTAGAGACTCTATTGATATTTTTAATTCCACGTTGGATTGAGAAACAGGCTTATTTTCATTTGATTGTATTTTCCGAAACATATACATCCCTCATCTCTATAAAAAAATGCATCTTTGAAAGAACTGTAAAATTCCATATTAATTCGATTTTTAGCACCTTACGTGTTAAGTATTTATACACCTAAGACATTAAAGGTGATCCATACAACAAGGCTTACGTTCCATCCTTTCTTTTAACAATCGGGAAGTACAGGAGCATTAATGAGCTTTTAAATAATTTCACTCGAATATAACTAGCTAATACAGAGTCGCTGGCGTCAAATTGTAACGCTTCTATTTGCCACTATTACAACGATTTGAATGATTCAACATTTAGCTTTACCAGATACGGATGGATTTACACACCAGCAAGCTCCTTTATTAAATATCTACGCTTTTTTCCGCTATTATTTTTGCTGACTAATGGCAGTATGAGTATTGCTAGTGATAAAGAATCAGGCTGGCTTAGCCGCTTACGAAAATACTTAAAGATGAGTCAATAGTTTTTAACCATCGAAGTATATTGTAATATGTGTAGTCTTAGCAGGAGTTATCCTGTGTTTTTTATTATCGAATAAGGGCAATGTAAATAATTTTTCTTTGAAAAAGACCTTGGATAAAAAGGCTTTTTTTAAGGGGATACCATCGTATTAATCAAAAATTGCACAATATTTTGGCATAGAGTAACATAAGTTTTTAACTTTTATTAAATTAAACAACACACTTTAGGTAATCGTTAAAAAAACATTTTATGTAAATATTAATTGAGAAGAATTAATATTACTAAATGAAATTTTTTATCACCAAAAATAATCGTTTGGGAACATTCAAAAAGCCACGAAACGCCTATATATCAGCGTTTCGTGGCTTTCATTTTAAAATCGTTTGTGAGCTCGTTATTCAACTGAAGTTTTATCAGCATTTTCTTTCAAAAATTCTCTAAAATTATCTCCCCAATCACAAATGGAAGTTACAACGGGTTCTAAGCGTAAACCGATTTCACTTAGTTGATACTCTACTCTAGAAGGCAGTCTCCTTAAGGTTAAGTGAAATACTGCGATGAGTAGAGCTGCTGTGGCATTTAAACCAGGTGAGCCACTAGAAATTGTAGAAATAGATGTTGAAGAACCAAGGCAAAAGAGGTATTAGTAAAAATTCTATATACTTCTGTCTGCCATACAGATGCTTTTACCTTATCAGGTGATGATCCAGAAGGCGTATTTCCTGCTGTACTAGGTCATGAAGGTGCTGGGATAGTCATTGCTGTAGGTGATGAAGTTACTTTAGTAAAACCGGGGGACCATGTTATTCCACTATACTCGGCTGAATGTGGAGAATGTAAATTCTGTCGTTCTGGTAAAACAAACTTATGTAGTGCAGTACGAGAAACTCAGGGTAAAGGTTTAATGCCTGACGGAACAACTCGTTTCTCCTATAATGGTAAACCTATTTATCACTAAATGGGAACAAGCACATTCAGTGAATATTCAGTCGTGCATGAAATCTCTTTAGCGAAAATTAACAAAGAAGCGCCTCTTGATAAAGTTGGTCTATTTGGATGCGGTGTTACTACAGGGATTGGCGCTGTACACAACACAGCATAAGTGCAAGAAGGCGCTGTGACAGCCATATTTGGTTTAGGAGCCATTGGATTAGCTGCTATTCAAGGTTTGGTTCAAGCAAAAGCAAGCCGAATTATTGCTATTGACTTAAATGAGGATAAATATAAATTAGCTAAAAAAATGCGGCCTGCTAACTTCGTATTTGGCTGGGGTTGAAAGAGGAGATAGGAATATTACCTTAGAAAAGATTACTGAAGGATTGAAAGAAGCACCAAGTAATATCTTTAAGTTTGATACTCTAAATATTGATAATAAGTATTTTGAAAAAAAGAGTTGATTATGATCTTACAGAATCTTCTACAAGACAGAAGTGAAGCCCAAGTTCGCTTGGTATTGAACATTGCTAATGAAATATTTAAAACATACAAAGAATAGGGTTATAAATGCTTTAAAGATTCTAGAAACATTAGTTGTACCCACTCAATCGAGTAGGTAATTTTTTGAAATTCTATACAATAAATTTCTATGTGAATTAAAATCAATTAAAGTATAACTTTTTGGTCGTTAAACTAACAAAAATACTTGCAACATCCGATTTAGCACTATATAGTACTAATTATGACAAAAGGAAAATTAATGAATCAAAAACGTGTGATTGAAGTAGCTGCAACATTATTTTTAGAAAAAGGGTTTGCTTATACAAGCATGGATGAATTAGTTCGTGTAAGCAAAGTTTCAAAGTCGAATGTGTATTATCACTTTGCTAATAAGGAAGAATTGTTGGATGGGGTCGTCGATTATTGGATTGCAATGTATCAAGCTGCAATTGATGACTTACTATCTCAAAACCAATTATTAGTTGAAGATCGTATCCAACTTTTTTTAAAGCAATTATCACAAGGAGTACAGACGAGAGAATATAAGGGGGGCTGTCCATTTATTACGCTTTATATTCAAAGCCCTACAAATGCCTCAAAAGTAAAAGAAAAAATAGGTCTTTTTTTCGTAGGATTACAATCAAAAGTTTCTCTATTACTTAAACAAGGGGTAGAGAATGGTGAATTTAAAAAGACAATTAATATTGACGAGGTTGCATCTCTTTTTATTACAAATCTTGAAGGAGCGCTATTTATTTCAGAAACACTGAAGGATGCAACTGTAATCATGAAAACAGCAGATCATTTGTTTAACTTGCTTCGATAAAAGAAGCATTTTTTTTACACTAAATTAGTACTAAACAGTACTAAAAAGGAGGATTTATATGAGAACAGTATTTTTAACTGGCGGAACAGGTTTTATTGGAAAGGAATTAGTGAAGGAATTAGCCAAAGAGCAGGTTACAATTCTTCTATTAGTGCGATCGAAAAGCAAAGCAACACGCATTTATCAAGAAAGAGGCATCTTAAATGAGACAGTTATGCACTTTATTGAAGGTGATTTGACGAAAATAGACTTAGGTCTAAGTGCTGAAGATAGGGAGTGGGTATTGAAAACGGATGTGATTATTCACGCAGGAGGCCCCATGGATATTCAAGCGACAAGCAAAGAGGCTGCTTCCGTATTTTTGAATGGTGCCAAACATATTAGTGAATTCGCTAAAAACATCCACCAATTGAAGGGATTGCAACAATTTATTCATGTTGTAGGCTATATGAGCCCCTTTGATGATAAAAATAGCAAAATTGCGATAGATGTGTTTAAAGAAGGAAACAATTTTTTGAAAATAAAAAATCCATATGAGAAAACAAAGTTTTTAGCAGATCTTTATATCCGTCAGCAGGCATCAACAATAGGTTATCCGCTTTCAGTAATTAATCCACCAACTGTAGTTGGTAGTAGTAAAACAGGGAGTACGGAGCAAACAGGAGGCTTAGGCTTGCTTGTGATGAGTATGCGAAAAGGGCTCATGCCAGTGATTCCTGGAGGTAAGAAATATAGATTACCACTTATTGCAAACGATGAGCTAGCAAAGTTTATTGTGCAGGTTTTCAGATTGGTGCAACCAACTAATCAAACATTTACACTTGTTGAAGATAAACAACACGATTATAATATTTCACAATTATTAGACGTTATGTCAGAAAGTATGAATATGACTGCACCTAAAATCTCTGCTCCATTGCCATTTATGAAAGCACTTATGAATAGTGGCGTAAGCAAAATAACCCAAATTCCTGCTGATGGGCTAAACTTTATTACAAACCGAACATTTTCAAATGGTTCAGTGAAAAAGATTATGGGAGAAGATTGGTTTAAGGAGACAAATGTAATGAAATTTTCCCCAGCGGTAATAGCTGATCTGGATTATCGCATGATGTATCAAAATGGCCAGCACAGTCATTTATTTAGTCGAACATTATGTAATAATACTACCATTTACCAATCACAAGGAGAGGGTAAACCGTTTATTTTATTACATGGTTTATTCAGTGATGGAGAGGATTTATTTCCTTTAGGGAAAGAGCTTCATGAAAAAACGGGTCGACCTGTATGGATCATGGACCTTCCAGGTTTGGGACGTTCTCCTTTTAAACGAGAGAAAAATCTCTTAAATATCTATTTAAATGTATTGAAACAGTTATTGGAGAAAGCTACTAAGGGTGCCCATCTAATTGGCCATTCATTTGGTGCGTATATTCTTTTGGAAGCATTAGTACAAAAGCACATAGACAAGAAGTATACAATTACTTTACTTCAGCCACCTGTTGCTAAAAAAAAGGCTAATTCGATAAATGTTCCTCAATTTATGAACAAATGGACATTGAAAGTGGCAACTACTAAATTGATAGAGCGTTATTTATTAAGTAATGGTTTATTTGAAAATACGGAGAGCATCCCTGAACATTACATTGAAAAAATTACTAGCAGTTTTACTTCTCCTAGAATTTTAAATACTACGGTACAGCTTAACAGTTTACTATTGAAAAACGTTCAAGGTGATTTCAATGAAGTAACAAAGTTTAATCTTCACATTATTTGGGGGGATTATGACAAAGTCTATTCTGCTCCTTTGCATCTTGGTAAGGTTGATTTTGTTCCATATGGACATCATTTTCCTCTTAACCATCCGAGTGAAACGGCTAATTTGGTAATAAAAAATACTAGTACTAGCAGATGAAAGTGTATATCCGTATGCATGCTGAGCTGGGAGAAAGATTTTGGAGAGATAAACAGAATAATCCTGAATCCCTATACCTTTATGGAATTTATGAAGATGGTCAGCTTGGATGTATTTAGAAGAAAACTCCTCCTTCGCCAGCTTATGGGGAGGTTCAACACTACCGTTGTTCCGAGGAAAAGGGTATTAGACAGCACTTTTAGCTACTCGTGCAAAAAAGGCATATGAAAATGGGCATCCTTTCCTTACTGTTGACGCCAGTTCAATGAGTAGGCCTATCTTAGAAAAGAGTGGTTTTCTATGTCTTGCATACTCTTATGGCTGCCAGTCACCCTCTACCAAGTAGAATCCGTTAAAGGGTGCGATTGTGGACTAAGCGTTTCTTTTCCTATTCAACTAACGGGGTGCGTTAGTTGAATAGGCGCTTTCCGAAATAATCAATTTTTTTTGGTCCTCTTTATCACACAAACTTAACAATTGAGCAAATGATTGGAAATAGAAATTACCAGTAAAGGGAGAATGGTTGGATATTTATGGTATTATATAGTGAGTGAAGAAACAGAATAAAATTTTCCAACGAGCTTCGCAAACAATTAAAATTACCAATAGGGGGTCCTGCCGACAAAATTTCCTACTTTTATAGAATAGGCTGAAACGGTACTTACTTAGGTTATAGTAACAGCTAGATTTGAATAGCTGAGAATTAAAAGGAGAGATTTCAATTTATGTTTAAAAATTTTTTTGGAAAGTGCATAGTAACTTTTATTGTTTTACTTTTACTTATCCCTGGTTTTACAAATCAAAAGGCTACAGCTAATTCACTACCTCAAAATGAAATGCGTGCAGCCTGGATTGCAACAGTTTCTAATATTGATATGAAGGCAGGTATGAGTATAACCCAATATACGCAATGGGTTCAAAGTACCTTAGACAAATTAAAAGCTGATAACTTTAATACAGTTATTTTTCAAGTTAGGCCATTAAATGATGCACTGTACCCGTCTAAGCTTGCTCCATGGTCATCGTATATAACAGGCAAGACACAAGGGACCAATCCGGGTTTTGATCCATTGCAAATAATGCTGGACGAAGCACATAAGCGAGGATTAGAACTTCATGCTTGGGTAAACCCATATAGGGTCACGATGCCATCGCAAACTTTGTCTAATCTTGCTGCCGATAATGTAGCCCGTAAAAATTCTAATTGGGTAGTGAAATACGGTAAACAATACTATTTAGATCCTGGTTTGCCAGAAGTTCAAAATTACTTATTATCAACCATAGAAGAATTAGTTAGCAACTATGATATCGACGCTGTACATATGGATGATTACTTCTATCCTTATAAAATAAAAGGAGAGACTTTTCAAGATCAACAAACTTTTAAAAAGTATGGTGGCTCATTCAATAATATTGAAGACTGGCGCAGAAATAATGTTAATCAATTAGTAAAAAAGATTTATGCAAGCATTAAGGCAATTAAACCACATGTTCAATACGGAATATCTCCGTTTGGAATTTGGCGAAACAAAAAGCAAGATTCTACTGGTAGTAACACGAATGGAATGAGTAACTACGATGATCTTTATGCTGATACAAGACAGTGGATTAAAGATGGTAGTATCGATTATATTGCGCCTCAAATCTATTGGTCTAGAAATCATAAAGCAGCAAATTACTCGGTTTTATTAGATTGGTGGGGAAGAGAAGTTCAAACGTACGCAAAAGTCCATCCTGTTAATCTATATATTGGCATGGCCAATCATAAAGTTGGAAATGATTCTGATACTGCGTGGAATAATAAGACGGAACTTATCAGCCAAGTAAACGCCAACAGAGCAAATAATAATGCTCAAGGACAAATGCATTTTTCTCTAAGAAGTATTAACAATAACGCTCTTGGACATGCTTCTTATCTAAATCAGCAACTATACAATTATAAAGCTTTAACACCTTCAATTTATTGGAAAGACTCTGCAATACCTTTACGTCCAACTGATGTTAAATTGAGTAAAGAGTCTTTCGGCATGAAGCTTACTATTACAGATGAAAATAGTACTCAACCAAGGAAATATGTAATATATCGATTTGATGGAACAAAAGAAGGATCATATGAAGACGTTAAAAATATAGTGGACGTGGTTTATAACACACAAGGTAATACGATTTATGTAGATACGAAGGCAAATAAGAATAAAATATACACATATGGTATAAAGTCTATATCTGCAACAGGTGTGGAAAGTAAAACTGCTTTTGTTCTAAAAGACGGAATTCCTTATCAGTAGCAATAGAGCCAACAGCTGATCCAAAACACAAAAATCCATCAAACCCAATAACACTAAACGTCCCAGGAACTTATAAGTATTCCTGGGACGTTTAGTAAACAGCTGAACATATTAAACTGAAAACTTTGTGTCCTTGTGGGGTGTTGACGTACAAAGCCCTCCCTCCGCGCTAAATAATTTTAGTTTACATAATATAAATTATAGGAAGTTATGTTTCATTAAAAAGTATACTTATGATAGTGAGACGAAACAAAGAAATAAACTCAGATAGTCATACGATTATCTGAGTTTATTGTTAGTATCATTCATTATTTTTTTGTTAAAGCTTTTATATCTGCTACGATTGTTTCTACTGGTACATTTGATGCGCCGTCATAATCTTTTACTACAACGCCATCAGCATTCACTAAATAAAAGCTTCCCATATGTACAACTTGATCGGAATTTGGATCGTTTTTCACTAATGAATTAAATGATTTTCTAGCAAATTGCTCAATATACTGCTGCTTATAACCTGTTAGTAACTGCCATTTGCTATCATCGACAACTGAATATGTTGTTAAATAATTTTTTAAGACATCTGGTGCATCTACTTCAGGATCTACACTAAATGCTACGATTTGATAATCATTAACACCTTCATCCTTTAATGACTTTTGTACATCAGCCATATTAAATGTCATCGGCGGACAAATCGAATTACAATTTGTAAAAATAAACATAGCTAACCAAGGCTTGCCCTTTAAGCTTTCTAAACTTACTTGTTCATTGTTTTGATTTGTAAATGAAAAATCTTCTACATCAATACTCATTTCAGGTTCAAATTTATAACTGCCGCATGCTGCCAAAATACTGCTTAATACTAGTAACCCAATTAGCATTATTTTATTCTTCCCAACCAAAATCTACACTTCCCTCCAATTATTCATCATTTTTAATTGTATAAATTATAGAAAGCAAATACAAGATAATGAGCTCGAATGATTTCCTCTTTTAGTTATCGGCCCTTCATTTGTATGTTTATGGAATTTAAAAATCCTTTTCACTCGAAATATTTCAAAAAATTTTTCGAGCATTTTCTTACTAAAAACGACTATTTCCCAAGTTGTTGTATAACAACTAAATCTAGTTATTTGCATACTGTTAGTAATTTATTGGAAAATAATAAAAGTGCTAATTTTCTCTTTCATACTCATTATTTCTCCTACATTCAATTTTATTAGCAATATACTATTATATAAATACTATTTCAAAAATAAAATGCGTTCTCTTTTAAACGAAAAATTTCTACTAAATCCTTATTATTTCTATGTTATTTTGACTAACTTAATTTTACTAAAAATTTAAAAAACTTAAATTTTAGTATTGCATTATAGGAACCGTCCTCATAAAATAGGTGAATATAGCGACTATTCAAAAAGAAATATGTCGCTTAAAACAGAAAAATATAACTTTAGGGGGAATAATAATGGCTAACGTTACTGAGGACAAAAACGTGCAATCAGTTGACTATAATGCAATTGAAGCTATGGAATCGTTCAACATTTTCGTAAAAAAGAAGAATACCTTCCTGTTCTCGATTACCGCAGTGTTTTTATGTCTTTATATCTTACTTCCAATCCTAGCTTTCCAACCTGTACTACAACAAAAAATTGTTGGTAGTATTACGGGCGTTTGGATTTATTCTGCTGGACTGTTTATCATGACCATTGTTCTTTGTACAGTATATGTAAAAAAAGCAGCTTCATTCGATAAAGCTGCAGCAGCAGTTCTTGCAGAATACCAAGCGAAAGGTGGAAAATAAATGAATTTAGTATCAATAGGTTTCTTCTTAGGAATCGTAGGTTTAACATTAGTCGTGACGTATATAGCAGCGAAACGGACATCTTCTGCAAGTGATTTCTATACTGCTGGCGGTGGTTTAAAAGGATGGCAAAATGGTTTTGCGATTGCTGGCGATTATCTATCGGCAGCGGCATTTTTAGGTGTTTCCGGCGCGATTGCTTTAACTGGTTTCGATGGTTTCTTCTTCTCTGTAGGCTATGTTGTTGCAAACTTAGTTTTACTATATGTTATTGCAGAACCTATGCGTAATCTCGGTCGCTATACGTTAGCTGATATGTTAACAGCTCGCTTTAATGAAAAGCGTATTCGTGGTGTAGCTGCAACGGGAACAATTATTATCGTTATTCTGTATATGATCGCCCAGTTAGTCGGTGCCGGAGCACTGATTAAATTATTATTTGGTATTGAGTACTGGGTTGCGGTGTTAATTGTAGGGGTCATGATGACTACATATGTATTGTTTGGTGGGATGACAGCCACTTCTTGGGTTCAAATTATTAAAGCTGGACTGTTATTATTTGGGACAGGCCTATTAGCTACACTTGTACTTATGAAATTTGATTTCTCCTTAGTAAAAATGTTTGATACAATTTCTGCCGATCATGGTGACAAATTTTTAGTACCAGGTATGAAGTACTCAAGCTCGATTGACTCGGTGTCGATGATGATGGCACTTGTCTTAGGTACATCAGGTTTACCCCATATTTTAATGCGCTTCTTTACAGTTAAAGATGCTAAAACAGCTCGTGCTTCTATTTCTTGGACTACTTGGATTACAGCTATTTTCTTTTCATTAACAATTTTTTTAGGTTTCGGTGCTATGCACTTTGTAGGTCTTGATAAAATCATCGCAGAAAGTAAAGCTGGTAATACTGCTGCCCCACTTTTAGCTGAATTCCTAGGTGGCGATGTATTAATGTCATTTATCTGCGCCGTTGCTTTTGCAACGATATTAGCGGTTGTTTCGGGCTTAGTATTAACTGGTGCTTCTGCTATTTCTCACGATATTTACGGTGAGATTATGAAAAACGGTAAATTAACGGAGAAACAGCAAGTTGTTGCAGCACGTACAGGCTCCATTTCAATTGCCATTATTTCTATTATTCTTGCGTTGTTTGCGCAAAGCTTAAATGTTTCATTCTTAGTATCGTTTGCATTCTGTATTGGTGCTTCAGCCAACCTACCAGTTATTTTATACACAATTTATTGGAAAAAGTTCAATTCAACTGGTGCAGTAACGGCGATGGTAACCGGTTTAGTCTCTTGCTTAATATTAGGCGCAATGGGGCCGAACGTTTGGAGTCCAATTGAAGGGGCTGCTATCTTTGTTGGTGAGCCATTAGTGCCATTGGCGGTTCCTGCCATTATTACAATCCCGTTAGGCTTTATTGCAGGTTACTTAGGTTCAGTTCTTTCTGCTAGCAAAGTGTCTCAAGCAGAAGCGGATCGTATTTATAAAGAGATTCGTGTTAAAGCCAATACAGGCGTATCGGTATCCGATATTTCTCATTAATAGATTTATATCGTAAAGACTTATCAATTATTAAGAAAAAGACTCGACTTCGGTCGGGTTTTTTCTATTTTTTACGTTTAAAATGCAAACATTTTACTTATTGAACAATACTATTTCATTTCCAAAAATAAGAAATTATCCATTTTCCACTAGATAAATGGTGTTTATTTTTTCTGGAAAAAACGTATTTTTTCTCGGTTATTACATCCCTATTTTTGTCAAGAAGCTAGTGATATCCTTGTTTTGTTGATTTATCTGAATATTCCAAAACCCTTTAATTTCTAGGCTTTGTCATGTATTTTCTGTTTAAAGACTATTTTTGCGGAAATTTTTTTTCCATAATTTTTCTGAAATGTATTGCAATTTTGTGAACTGTCTCATAAAATTAAGATGTGAATTCACTAAAGTAGCAAAATTCAGTATTTAAGCAGTAAAAATAAACACAAAATGGGGAATGTTTATGGCGAACAATCAAGCAAGCAAAAGCATTGTAATTGATTATGATGCAATTGCTAAACAAGAATCGTTCAAAGCACTTGTCAAAAGAAAGAATGCCTTTCTTTGGTCAATCACTGCATTTTTTTTAGCAGCTTACATGTTGCTTCCGATTCTTACATCTTACACAACAATCCTACACCAAAAAGCTTTTGGGGAAGTTACTTGGGTATGGATTTACGCAGCAGGATTATTCATTATGACTTGGTGCTTATGTCACCTGTATGTTGCCAAAGCTAATAGCTTTGACAAAGAAGCAAAAGCAATTATCGCTGAATATGAAAACGGAGGTGGCCGCCTATGAGCGCAATAGCAATATTCTTCTTCGTAGCAATTGTTGGTCTTACATTAGTTATTACGTGGTGGGCATCTAAACGTACTTCTTCTGCGACTGACTTTTACACTGCAGGTGGAGGTTTAACAGGCTGGCAAAATGGACTAGCTATTGCTGGTGACTACTTATCGGCTGCTTCTTTCCTAGGTATCGCTGGTGCAGTAGCATTATTCGGATTTGATGGATTCTTCTTCTCTATCGGATATTTAGTAGCATATTTAGTGGTTCTTTATATCGTAGCTGAGCCATTACGTAACCTTGGTAAATTCACATTAGCTGACATGATTACAGCACGTTTTAACAATTCTAAAGTTCGTGGTACAGCAGCTTTAAGTACGATTACAATTGTTTTATTCTACATGATTGCACAACTTGTTGGTGCAGGCGCACTTATTCAATTACTTCTAGGGATCGACTACTGGGTTGCAGTATTAATCGTTGGTGTTATGATGACAACTTACGTGTTATTCGGTGGTATGACTGCAACTTCTTGGGTTCAAATTATTAAAGCTTGTTTATTAATGTTAGGTACGGTTATTATTTCGTTCTTAGTATTAAAAGAGTTTGGCTTCAGTATTTCTACAATGTTCACGGAAATGTCGACTGCTACTGATAGCGGTGCAGCATACTTAAATCCAGGACTTAAGTACACTGATGGTCTTGATACAATTTCAGTGTTAATTGCACTTGTATTAGGTACTGCGGGTCTTCCACATATTTTAATGCGTTTCTTCACAGTAAAAGACGCTAAAACAGCCCGTTCTTCAGTAATCTGGGCTACTTGGATTGTAGGTATTTTCTATGTGTTAACAATTTTCCTAGGTTTCGGTGCAGCTGCATTCGTTGGGAAAGAAAACATTATTGCAGCTAACGCTGCTGGTAATATGGCTGCCCCACTTCTAGCGGAAGCACTTGGTGGCGACATTCTATTCTCATTCGTATGTGCGGTAGCATTCGCAACAATCTTAGCGGTAGTTGCAGGTCTTGTACTTTCTGGTGCATCTGCCCTATCACATGATATTTATGGTCAAATTATTAAAAAAGGTAAAGTGACAGAGAAAGAACAAGTTCTTGCAGCTCGTATCGGTTCAATCACGATTGCTGTTGTGTCTATCCTTCTTGCTCTTGGTGCACAAACATTAAACGTAGCATTCTTAGTATCACTAGCATTCTGTATTGCAGGATCTTCAAACTTACCAGTAATTATTTACACAATTTATTGGAAACGCTTTAATACAGCTGGTGCGGTAACGGCGATGTTAACAGGTTTAATTTCTGCTTTAATACTTGTTGCTGTTTCTCCAAACGTTTGGAATCCAGTTGAAGGAAAAGCAATCTTCGTTGGTACTCCGTTAATTATGTTAACGAATCCAGCAATAATCTCTGTCCCACTTGGTTTCTTAGGTGGATTCATCGGAACATTACTTTCTAAAGAATCTGATGAAGCGAAATATCGTGAAGTTGATGTAAAAGCAAACACTGGTATTTCTGTACAGGACGTATCTCACTAATAGGACGACAAAACCTCGTAGGCTAATAGCTTACGAGGTTTTACTTTTCTCACCTTTTTCGGTAATATATTGGTAATATGATATGGAGGGATGAAGATGGCATTATCGAAAGCTAAAAAGAAACGCATGCATTTAAAACGGACGCAAGGTAAGGATGTTGAGAAAAAACGTCAAACTGCCCCATTTAGTACGCATGAACGCGTAACAAAAACAAAGCGAGCAACATTAGAGCATAATAGAACAAAACATAGGAAACAGCCACATGGAGACGATTATACACTCTAACTGTGGCTGTTTTTGTCTTTATAAATCATAAAATCGTTCTGTGTTTCGCGTCACTATCTTTGCCGCTTCTTGTACTGTCATCTCTTTTAGCGACGATATGACATCGATCGTTTTCGCCATCATATACGGCGAAGTACGAGCCTTTTCAAATGGCCCTTCAAAAGGCCAAGGTCCATCCGTTTCAACCATCATTAGTTCCAATGGATATCTTTTTATTAGCGCTTGAATCTCCGCTTCATACACACAATCAGGCGTAATCGAAATAAAATAGCCATTATGTATCATGCGCACAATCGCCTCTTCACTTCCTTTAAACCAATGAAAATGCGCTCTTGTGACACCATGTCGTTCAAGCAAATCACAAGCGATAAGCGCGTCTTCATAGACAGCATGTAAAACAATCGGTTTATGAAGCTCTTTTGCTAACTGAATAAATTGATCTAACAGTTCAATATAAGGGCGCTCATCCAAATCTTGCGCTTGTTTTCGATAATAAGGTAAGCCAACCTCACCAATCGCAATCATTTCCTGTGCATGAAGCCGTATCCAATGAAATAACGCTTGTTTGTCCCGGTCACTAGGCAACGATTGCTCAGGATGAAAGCCAAACGTCGCTTTCACGTTCGGAAATGTTTGCGATAACGTCAACGTTTTCTTACACGATTGCAAATCCGTACTCACCGCAATGACAAGTTGCGCTTCTTTAAGAATGTTAGGTACTTCCTCTTCCCTATACTGATCTAAATGAATATGTGCATCAATCAACATAGCTATCGTCCTTTTCTTCTTTAAGATAATGGAACAGTTGTTTTTTTAATTGCGTAAATTGTGCGCTATGACGAATTTCCTCAGATCGAGGTCGGGAAAACGGCACAATGATTTCTTCTTTCATCGTAGCTGGACGTTTCGTTAAGACGATAATGCGGTCTGCTAGAAATAGCGCTTCTTCAATACTATGTGTTACAAACAGAATCGATTTTTTATGTTCTTCCCATATGGATAACAGCCATGCTTGCATTTCTAATCTAGTAAACTCATCCAGCGCTGAAAATGGTTCATCTAAGCATAAAATCGGCTTCTCACTAACGATGGCGCGCAGAAATGATACACGTTGCTGCATTCCCCCTGATAAAGCATGAGGATATGCATTCGCAAAAGAAGCAAGGCCTACCTTCTCTAACCAAGTTTTAGCTAGCTCTCTATTTGGTCGATGTTGCAATTCTTCCACAATCATGACATTTTCTAAAATGGTGCGCCATGGTAATAAGCAAGGTTGTTGTGGCATATAGCCAATAGTGCCTGATTTTTGCTGAATATCTTCTCCATTTAACAAAATAGCCCCAGAATCTACAGGCGTAATACCGCCAATTAATTGAAAAAGCGTGCTTTTCCCACTACCGGAGGGACCAATGATGGCGACAAATTCGCCTTCCTTTACCGTAAAAGATAAATTGTGAACAACTTCAAGTGAACCAAACGATTTAGATATGTCTTGAATGTTCAGCATGTGATCCTCGCCCCTTTACTATCAGCTTCTCTAATAAACGTATACCACTAAATAACACTAAACTTAACAAGACAATCGTAAAAATGGCCACGAATACACGGTCTGTGCGAAATGATGATTGGGCTAGGGTCATATAGACACCGATTCCCTTTTTAGCACCAAGCCATTCCGCGATAACGGCTCCCATCACACTATACGTCGCCGCAATTTTAATGCCAGAAAATATAGATGGGTACGCAAACGGCCATTCTAACTTCCAAAAGGTTTGTCGTTTCGACGCGCCTATCATCGCAAAATAATGCTTCAGCTCAGGTGACGTTTGGCGAAAGCCATCCATCGCTGCAATGACGATAGGGAAAAAGCACACGAGGCAAATAATAATCAGCTTTGGTAACAGCCCAAAGCCAAACCAAATAATTAATAATGGCGCTAAAACGAGCACAGGCACATTTTGCGACACAATTAAAATGGGATAAACAAATGCTCGCAACGTAGCTGAGCGATGTAACAACACCGCAACACTTAAGCCACACAGTATGCCAATCGTTAGTCCAAGTAACGCAAGCTGAATCGTGGCGATAGCATGCGGAAGAAACGTTTGATAAGCGTGGATACCTTCAACGACAATGGCACTTGGCGCAGGCAAAAGCCATTGCGGAATATCTGCCACACGGATGATAAGCTCCCATATGAATAACAGGAAGGCGATAAAAATCATCGACCTTCCTTTCAGAACGACTTGCTTCATCCGCGATATTTCTCCGTCAACGTGCCCATCGTAATGCCTGCTGGTTGATATAAAATTTTCACTTGTGTAATCACATTGATGGCACCTAAATCAATCATTTTTTTATTCATCTCTTCAATGATGTGCAACAAAGTAGACAATTCACCTTCCATTGTCGTTTCAAGAGGATGCACTTCATAATGGACCCCTGAAGCATCGATTACCGCTATTGCCGCATCCACAAATGGAATAACATCCTCATATTTTTCGGTTTTTGGTATAATTTGTACACTGATTAATGAATTTGCCATTTATTTTGCTCCTTTCGCTGGTAAAAAATCATTGGTAAACGCTTGCTCCGCATGGAATTCGCCTTCTAAGACGTTGTTCTTTGTCATCCAGTCCGCATAGTTTTCCCAAACGGATAATTTTTGTTCGCCCCATTGCGCTGCATCATCTTGGTATTTACTTGCTAACCATTCCTGACTTTTATGCACAAGTGCTTTATCTAAATCAGGTACCGCTTCCAGTAAGATATCAGCCGCTTCACTAGGATGCTCGATTGCATAGGCATAACCTTTCGCAGAAGCTGCAACAAATGCCTTGACGACTTCGGGATTATCTTTAATCATTTTTTCGTTTGTTGCAAGGACAGGTGTATAATAATCAAGTTGCTCACTATAGTCCGTTAAATACTGCATATTTAATGTTTCCCCACGAAGTTCTGCCTCAATCCCTGTCCAAGCATAATAAATCCAAGCAAAATCAATATCTTTTTGCATCATTGTGAAAAAGTCTAAATCCCCTGCATTCACAATATCTAATTGACTAACATCCGCATTTTCGGTTTGCATAAGGGATTGTAAAACAGCTTGCTCTAATGGAGCACCCCAGCCTCCGTATGTTTTCCCTTCATAGTCTTTTGGAGACGTAATGCCTTTTGAAGCAAGCGATGCAAAGCCAGACGTATTATGTTGAATAATGGCTGCAATCGATACAAGCGGCACATCTTGTACACGTGCTTGGGTAATACCTTCCTGATAGCTTACGCCAAATTGAGCTTTGCCTGACGCAATAAGCTGATCAGCACCCGCTTCCCCAGGTAAAATAATGTCTACGTCTAAGCCTTGCTCCTTAAAATAGCCGAGCTTTTGCGCAACGTACAGCCCTGTATGATTTGTATTAGGCGTCCAGTCTAGGACGACCGATACCTTTTTTACTGAATTCGTTTCCTCTTTGTCCGCTTTTTCGCTACAACCAACTAATGTTAATAGTGCAGCTACAACAACGAATAACCATTTTTTCATGCTGTCTCCTCCAAATATAGTAGTTTGAAAGTGTTCATGCTTGAATGACCAGTAGGAAACGTATTGTCAGCGCTTTTGCACACGTGTTTCGTCGCGTTATCGGTAGTTATGGGCAAATACCCATCTAAACAAAAAAACGCCTAGGAATTATCCCAGACGTTTGCAAACGGTATCAAAAAATAGTGTACGATTATTTTTGAGTAGATGTTCCCTACGCTGGTACGAGCCAAATCAGGTTCAAAGGGTCAGCATCTAAACGGATGCAATCTCAGCTGGCAACTTCCAGCCCCCCTACATTCTTAACTTATGAACTTTTCGAAGAATATTATACCCATATCTATCATAAAAAGACAAGCTAGTAATTTTCCTTAGCTTTCCTAAGCAATAAAAATAGGATTTAGTTATCACCTATACTCCATCTATTCCGCCTTTTTTCTTTTATTGACTATGAAAAACACAACTATGGCAATGACTACTGCCGAAGTTGCCCAAATATATAGTGGATTTCTATTAAATTGACTACTTAAATTAATTTCTTCAATAGGTGGCTGTCCTGCTCCAAGTATCTCTAAATCCTCCTGAGTAGTACTCAATACATCCGTACGATCACAAATGCCTGATGCAAGCGATGTTGCCCCGTACATATTGGAATCGTCAGCATAAACCAAATATTCTTGTCCTTTTATAAAAGGGTAGCCGCAATCCCCATCGCCTTGACCAGTGGTAAGGATGATTTGTGATTGTTCAACACCTTTCCAAGTATTCGTTACTTCAAAGAGAACGGCATTCGTTGTATATCCTGTTAAACTTCTTTTCTCTTTTATATCCATAACTTTCCCGCTAAATACGGCTTTTGAACGTTCGAATTCATCTTCTACACTTGGTAAATCGGCACATGAACAAGCACTTGTTATTGAAGGAAAAGATACTAGCATAAAAATGAAAACTAGAAATATCATTGCCTTTTTCACAAACATCATCTCAATTTCCCTATAATTATCTGGTGCTACTATTTTTAAACATAACACCCTAGAATCGACCTTACCTTAGTTATGAATGATATGAATAATTTTTTGGTGCGCATCTAAAGCTTCAGGAATGGGCATCACAACAAATACATGAAGCATTTTCGGGTAAACAAAGGTATTTATAGCCATTCCTTGTTCCGTCAGTTTTTCATCAAATAACATAGCATCGGGATATAGCGCTTCATGTGTACCAATAAAATGAGTAATCTTTGCAATTCCTTGAAAGTCACCGTAAATTGGACTCATTAATGGGTCCGATAAACTTTTATCCGCTGCCCATAGCTTTGTAATGACTTCCATTCCTTCACGCGCTAAGAGCGGATCCTTTTCATCATATTCAGGTAAAAGGGGATTGCTCAAACTCATATCTACACATGCAGATAATACAATAATATCTTTCGGTTGAGGCAGGTCTTCTAACTTTACAAGTTGGGCCAGTCCAAGCGCGATATTTCCGCCAGAAGAATCGCCCATAATGGTTACTTGATTGGCGCTTTCTACCGTTCCAAGCATTTCTTTATATAGGTTGAGGATTTTCGGATAAGTATCTTTATAGTTAAAATGGGGTACTTTTGGATAAATAGGCGCAATAATTTTCGCATCTAAAGATTGTGCCATGTTATTCATAAACATCCAGTGCAAATCCAAAGGTTGGCTCGTCCAAGCACCCCCATGTATATAGAGAATCACTTTTTGTTTCGAGGACATTTGATCATTTAACGTGAAGACCTGCATGCCCTCGAATGACCGCTCTTGGATATCACTTGATAATGCTACTTCCTCTTCTATTACATAAGGCTTAGTATTTTCAGTTCCGCGTTGCTGAAGAAAGCTTTTGGCGTTTTCAATACTAGAAAAACTCTTTTTATTACCTTGAGCAGAAATCCATTTTTCAAATTGGACACTTTCTTCAGAACGCTTGCCATGATAAATTGCGACACTCATTTTTCAATTCTCCCCTTTTAACTTTATTGTCCATCCTATTGCATAGTACGAAATGATATGACATAGCTCTATTATTGCTATGGTCAACTGTTGAAAATTGATTCACTAAAGTAGCTAGTAGAACAAGTAGCTTGAGCTTGCACTTTGCCATGCAATGATTACCGTTCGTTTCTCCCCTAGCCCTACTCAATTTTAACATAATTAGCCAGTTTGAGTTTTTACTTTAGTGAAAATGCCTTAAATAACAAGAAAAAAGCCCATATTCTTTATAAGAACATGGGCAAAAAATTTGATTATTCTTCTTTTTTCATTTTGACTACATGTGAAATCGCACCATCAGTCGCAATATCGACTTTAAAGGAGCCATTCGAATGGCGATCGGCACGAGTCAATCCTTTGACATCGATTATTTCTTGTACGCCTTTTTCTGTTTCGACGATTACTTGTTCATCATCACTAGCTTGTACAACCGCCACAATACGATGTGGATTGGCTTTTAATTCCGTTAACACTTTTAAACCACGTTTTGCGCGACTAGCCACATCGACTTCAGCCACATTCATCTTTTTCACAGCTCCACGCTGTGTAACAATTACAACATATTCCGTTTCTGCTGGGTTTAAAATCGTCACACCAACGAGCGCTTCTCCATCTTTCAATGTAATACCTTTGACACCACCTGTTTTCACACCCGTGACAGGAAGCTCTTCAATTGGGAAGCGAATTGCGTAGGCCGTATCGGTAATTAATAATAATTCTGCTTCGTCTGATACAATGTCCGCCATGATCATTTCATCACCAGCTTTGACATTCATCGTCTTAATCGGTTTTGAATAACGAGTCACAGCATAATCGGCAAGTGGCGAACGTTTAATTTGCCCTTCTTTAGTAGCTGTTAAAATATAGGTGTTTGCCTGCTCAAACGAATCAAAACCATAAACAGCAAGTATCGTTTCGTCTTCACCAGTTGGTACAATACTTGAAATATGCTGACCAAGGTCTTTCCAACGAATATCCGGCAACTCATGAACAGGCTGATAAATATAATTACCACGATTTGTGAACAGCAATAGATGATGCTGGGTATTTAGCGTTGCCTCATACAATAAATAATCCGAATCTTTCATGGCAATATCTTGCCCATTGGACGCTGCATGAGAACGTGTAGATGTTCGTTTAATATACCCGTCTTTTGTCACTGTCACTACCACTTCTTCACTTGGAACGAGCACATCTAACGTAATTTTAATTTCTTCAATTTCTTGTTCGATTTTCGAACGACGAGGTTCAGAAAAACGTTTTTTTATGTCGAGTAATTCTTGTTTAATCACACGAACTAGCTTCGCCTCACTATGCAAAATACCTTCTAACTTTGCAATCAATGCATTTAATTCGTCTTGTTCATGACGCAGTTCTGTAATATCTGTATTTGTTAAACGGTATAATTGTAAACTAACAATTGCTTCTGATTGCACTTCCGTAAAGTCATACTTTTCTTGTAAGTTCATTTTCGCATCGCGTTTATCATTCGATGAGCGAATCGTCGCAATCACTTCATCTAAAATGGAAAGGGCTTTGATTAAACCATCGACAATATGTGAACGGTCTTTTGCTCTCTGTAAATCATAAATCGAACGGTTTGTCACCACTTCCTTTTGATGGGCTATGTAAGCATCAAGTAGTAGTGGCAACGTCATCATCGTAGGACGACGATTATGAATCGCAATCATATTAAAGTTATAGGCTACTTGTAAATCCGTAGTTTTGAATAAGTAATTTAAAATGCCTTGTCCAGGTATGTCTTTTTTTAACTCGATTACAACACGTAATCCTGTACGGTCCGATTCATCGCGAATTTCAGCAATGCCTTCCAGTCGTTTATCGACACGTTGCTCATCAATTTTCTTGACAAGATTCGCTTTGTTTACATCATACGGTAATTCCGTAATAACGATTTGCTCTTTTCCACCTTTTAATGGTTCAATGGCTGCCTGCGCGCGGACAATAATTTTGCCACGCCCAGTTTCATAAGCCTTTTTAATGCCATCTACCCCTTGGATAATACCACCTGTTGGAAAGTCAGGGCCTTTAATCACTGTCATAAGGTCATCTACCGTAGCATTCGGTTGCTCTAAACGCATTAAAACAGCATCTAACACCTCATCAAGCGCGTGTGGTGGAATATCGGTAGCATATCCAGCAGATATTCCTGTCGAGCCATTCACAAGTAAATTCGGGAAGCGAGCCGGTAAAACAGTCGGCTCCATATCCTGATCATCAAAGTTAGGCACAAACTCCACTGTTTTTTTGCCGATATCACGTAACATTTCCGCAGCAATGGCTGACAATCTTGCCTCTGTATAACGCATCGCCGCTGGTGGGTCACCATCAACAGAGCCGTTATTACCATGCATTTCAATCAGCATATGGCGCGCTTTCCAATCTTGACTCATACGCACCATCGCTTCATATACCGAACTATCGCCATGCGGATGATAGTTACCAATAACGTTCCCGACTGTTTTAGCCGATTTACGGAACGGTTTATCGTTTGTATTGCCTTCTGTGTACATCGCAAATAAAATACGACGTTGTACAGGTTTAAGGCCATCGCGCGCATCAGGTAATGCGCGGTCTTGAATGATATATTTACTATAGCGACCAAAACGGTCACCCATTACTTCTTCTAAAGGTAAATCTTGAAACTTTTCCGTACTACTCATGCTTGGTCCTCCTCTTGTTGGATGAATTCATTTTCTAAAATATTGGAATCATCCTCCATACCGAAGTTTACATTTGCTTCGATCCATTTACGGCGTGGTTCTACTTTATCGCCCATTAACGTCGTCACACGACGCTCCGCACGTGCACCATCTTCAATTGTTACACGAATTAACGTACGTGTGTCAGGGTTCATCGTTGTATCCCATAATTGATCCGCATTCATCTCACCAAGACCTTTATAGCGTTGCAGCATGTAGCCTTTTCCAACCTTTTTAATGGCTTTTTGTAAGTCGTTTTCGGTCCAAGCATACTCAATAACCTCTTTTTTACCAGTACCTCTTGAAACTTTGTACAGTGGTGGTAATGCGATAAATACTTTACCCGCCTCAATTAACGGACGCATATAACGATAGAAGAACGTTAATAACAGCACCTGAATATGAGCGCCATCTGTATCCGCATCGGTCATAATAACGACTTTATCGTATGCAGAATCTTCTACTGAGAAATCCGCTCCAACACCAGCACCAATAGCATGTATAATCGTAGAAATTTCTTCGTTTTTCATAATATCTTGGAGCTTTGCTTTTTCGGTATTAATCACTTTACCACGCAACGGTAAAATAGCTTGGAATGTACGATCTCGGCCTTGTTTAGCTGAACCGCCGGCAGAATCACCTTCGACTAAATAGAGCTCATTTTTCGCCGCATTTCGTGATTGCGCAGGTGTTAGCTTTCCTGAAAGGATCGTACTCCCTTTTTTATTTTTCTTACCATTTCGAGCATCCTCACGCGCTTTTCGTGCCGCTTCCCGTACTTGTTGTGCACGAATGGCTTTACGAACAAGTGAAGCGGATAGCTCCGCGTTCTCTTCTAACACATATAAAATTTGCTCGGAAACTACGCTATCTACGGCTGACCGCGCTTCACTCGTACCAAGCTTGCCTTTCGTTTGACCTTCAAACTGTAGTAAATGTTCAGGAATACGCACAGAGACAATCGCCGCTAATCCTTCACGAATATCTGTCCCTTCGAGATTTTTATCTTTCTCTTTTAGTAAACCGATTTTACGTGCATATTCATTGAACACACGTGTCAAGGCAGCTTTTGCACCGGTTTCATGCGTACCACCATCACGCGTACGGACATTGTTAACAAACGATAAAATCGTTTCTGAATAGCCGTCATTGAATTGGAAGGCAAATTCAACCTCGATATCATCTTGCTCACCCTCCACATATTTCACCGGATGAAGGACATCTTTTTCCTCATTCAAATACGCAACGAAAGCTTCAATGCCGTTTTCATAAAAGAAAACATCACCTTTGCCTTCCTCGCGTTGATCGATTAACTCAATTTTTAATCCCTTTAATAAAAACGCAGACTCACGTAAGCGTTCTGCTAGCGTATCATAATTAAATTTTGTAACTGAGAAGATTGTGTCATCTGGTAGGAAATGGACAAGTGTGCCCGTTTGTTTTGTTTGACCAATTTCTTCAAGTGTCGTCACAGGGTGTCCGCCATTTTCGAATCGCTGCTTATATTTTTTTCCGTCACGATGTATTGTAACTTCTAAAAATGTTGATAAAGCATTGACAACCGAAGAACCAACACCGTGTAAGCCACCACTCGTTTTATAGCCGCCTTGTCCAAATTTACCACCTGCATGTAAGACAGTAAAAATAATTTCAGGGGTAGGTTTGCCCATTTTATGCATACCTGTTGGCATTCCACGTCCAAAGTCTCGAACGCTTAAGCTTTGATCTTTATGAATCGTGACAATGATATGAGAACCAAAGCCAGCTAGTGCTTCATCTACCGCATTATCTACGATTTCATATACAAGGTGATGAAGTCCTCTGCCATCTGTGGAACCGATATACATGCCGGGTCGCTTTCGCACCGCTTCTAATCCTTCTAATACTTGAATGGCGTCATCATTATAGACGCTAGGTGACTGTTTATTCGCCAAAAGATTCCCCTCCAAAAAACAAACGCATGTTCTGATTACGTTCTCATCCTAATAATAATAGCATTTCCTGTCAATAGCTAGTGACAGATTTATATATTTTTTCATATCTCGACGTCCTTTTATCAATAAAGGTTGTCAATCCTGTAAACATCTACAAGATGATTGTCTTATGACTACCAATATCATTTATGAAAAGCGTCGAAGCTCTATCTCCATTCAGCCAGCAATAGACGCCGACAAAACACTAATAATCAGCATACCACAACGTGATTGGTAGGCGTTTTCTGTTGAATGATGATTGTTTATCGTTTCACATAGAAATTAAAGATAGACTTCTATTCTACCAAAGGAACGTGTGATTGACAAAATTGCCATTTTACCTATATTTTAAGAAAGCGTTTTGGTATAGATGCTATACTAGTACCGATTAACCTATCATAAGCTATTATTAGCCCGTACTTTTGAAATCATGAAGTAAAATTTTCCTTTTGTATTGAATTCAAGGCCCATGATGAAATCTCCTTCATGCCATTGTAGATTAAAGAGAAAAAGTGTAAAATACTTGATACAAACTATTAGTACCAAGTGATATTATTTGGATGAAAGGAGTCCACCTATGTTAAACGGACTTATTATTTTATGTGCCTATCTTATCGGCTCTATACCTTCCGGGTTATGGATTGGTAAAATATTTTACAAAACAGATATTCGTGAGCACGGAAGCGGCAATTTAGGAGCCACCAATACTTTTCGAACTTTAGGGAAAACAGCAGGTTTAGTTGTGACAGTAATGGACATTTTAAAAGGAACAGCTGCTGTGCTGTTAGTGACATTACCGGTCTTTTCTGATACCACAATCCACGGACTTATTTTAGGGCTAGTGGCAGTAATTGGTCACATGTTCCCTATCTTTGCCAGTTTCCGTGGCGGAAAAGCTGTTGCCACTTCAGCTGGTGTCTTATTAGGCTATTCTTGGCCACTATTCGTCTTACTATTCATCGCCTTTATCGTTACGTTAAAGCTTACGAAAATTGTTAGCCTTACATCGATGATTGCTGCACTAGTAGCACTAATTTATTCAATAATCTACTTTTTTGTGACTGGCGATTTCGCTTTAGCTATATTAGTAGCATGTTTATTTATCTTTATTGTTTATCGTCACCGCGCAAATATTACTCGCATTAAAAACGGCACGGAACCTAAAGTGAAATGGCTATAACATGAAAGGAGTTTGCGCATGAATATCACACTTACAGACGAAGCGCTTCAATGGTTTAAAAATGAAATGGAAGTCGAAACAGGTGATACTATTCGCTTTTATGCCCGTTATGGTGGGTCGAGCCCTTTGCATGAAGGCTTTTCTCTTGGCATGACACGCGAAGAGCCGCTCGAAATGGGCGTTCATACTGAAGCAGATGGTGTAACGTATTATATCGAACAGAAAGATTTATGGTTTTTTAACGATTATAACTTACACGTTGACGTTGATGTTCAACTTTACGAATTAAAATATGATTATGTAAAATAATGCAGTGTTTCCTTTCGACAAAATGAAAGGAAACACTGTTTTTCTTTTGTTGTAACAAGTTGGTTTAGCTCTCCTTAAAATTGACCATCCTCATACTAGTCAATTAACTATACACCGAGGAGGAGTAAACATGGCGAGTTCAACAAACAACAATACCTCCCAACAGCAGCAGCCAACTACCAATTTACTGCACACATCTCTTGCTGAAAATATTTATACGATTAAAGAAGCATTAGGCAATAGCAATGATGTGATTTTACGTGAAATCACCCTCGACAAACTCGATAATGAATCCATTGCGTTGATTAACATTGATGGGATATCCGATAAAACGGTCATTACCGATATTTTAGAAAATTTAATGCTCGACATTGACAATGAACCAGAAAATAAAATAGATGATCTAAATGACTATATAAAAAAACAGTGTTTAGCGGTAGGTGATGTGAAAGATGTATTGGACTTTACTGCTCTTTACACCGCTGTGCTTAATGGCGATACCGTTATTATCTTAGACGGACAATCCAAAGCTATTGTCACCAGCTCGAAAAGCGCTAAAGATAGAGCTGTGACAGAACCGCAAACAGAATCTGTCATTAGAGGACCGAGAGAATCTTTTACTGAAACATTACGCACGAACACAGCACTTATTCGTCGAAAAATTAAAAGCCCTGACCTTTGGATAAAATCTCGGGTTATTGGCGATGTCACACAAACGGATGTCGCTGTTATGTATATAAACGGGATTGCGAATGACAAAATCGTCCAAGAGGTTTTAGACCGTTTGGATCAAATTAAAATTGATGGCGTATTAGAAACTGGCTATATAGAGGATTATATTCAAGACGCTAAATTTTCCTTATTTCCAATGATTTATAATACGGAGCGCCCTGATGTTATTGCAGCGGAGTTATTAGAAGGTAAAATCGCGTTATTAGTGGATGGCACACCGCTAGTTTTAACAGTTCCCGTAACTTTTACTTCCTTTTTACAAGCAGCAGAAGATTATTATCAAAATTGGATTATCAGTTCACTCATCCGCCTTTTACGTTATTTTGGCATCACACTTGCCTTACTCATGCCTTCTCTTTATGTCGCTATTACTACTTTCCATCAGGAAATGCTGCCAACAGCGATGCTTATAAGTATCGCATCACAGCGAGAAGGTGTGCCCTTCCCTGCCGTCGTGGAAGCATTATTAATGGAAATTGCTTTTGAAATATTGCGCGAAGCAGGCTTACGAATGCCTCGAACAATTGGTCCAGCTGTATCCATTGTTGGTACTTTAGTCATTGGACAAGCCGCTGTAGAAGCCGGCGTTGTGTCAGCGGTTATGGTCATCATTGTGGCACTGACAGCCATTTGTAGCTTTTTATTTCCTTCTTATGGCTTGTCTAACACAATTCGTGTACTGCGTTTCCCTTTAATGATTTTTGCCGCAGTTTTTGGATTATTTGGGGTAATGTTCGGAATTATGATTATCTTGCTTCACTTATGTAGTTTGCGTTCTTTTGGCGTTCCATATATGAGTCCATTTGGGCCACTTATTATAAAAGATCAAAAAGATGCAATGGTTTTGTTCCCACGTAGAAATTTACTTACACGCCCACGACTGATTAGTCAAAAAAATAATGTTAGAGCGCAAAAATATCAAGTAAATACAAAAAGAAACAACCAATAATGAGCAAATGAGGAATAGTTTATGTCAAAATCAAAGATGATGTTGTTATTCTTAGTCCTCACTTCTTTATTATTAAGTGGTTGCTGGAGTAAGCGTGAGCTCAATGAATTAGGAATCGTCGTAGCTCTTGGCATAGATAAGGTGGACGATGACTATGAAGTGTCAATCCAAGTCGTTGATCCGAGCGAAATTTCATCCAAGCAACCATCTAGTGGACGATCCCCTGTCGTCACATACCATGCAAAAGGAAAAAGTGTCTTTGAAGCCATTAGAAGAATGACGACATTAACACCAAGAAAACCATATTTTTCGCATCTACAAATTGTTGTAATTGGTGAAGAATTAGCTAAAGAAGGAATAAACGAACCACTGGACTTTATAGCCAGAGATCATGAATTTAGAAACGATTTTGATGTCATTGTTTCGCATGAAGCTACGGCAAAAGACGTGCTTAATGTTTTAACGCCGATAGAAAAAATGCCGGCCAATAAATTATTGAATTCGATTAAGGTATCGGAAAAATCATTCGGCTCTACGCTATCTGTTAGTACAGATGAATTGCTTAATACCCTTAGTGGCAAAGAAAAAAGTGCTGTATTATCCGCAGTTGAAATCAAAGGTGATACGAAATTAGGAATTGATCAAACGAATGTAGAAAGAATTAAAACCCCCGTTATTTTAAAATACGCAGGGATAGCTGTTTTTAAAGATGATAAATTGGTAGGGTTGTTATCAGAAGAAGAAAGCATTTACTATAATTTTTTGAATAATAAAATTGAAAGTACGGTAGAAGTGATTGCTTGCCCTAAAGGTGATGAGTTATCAACTGAAATTACAAAATCATCTTCTAAAATAAAAGGAACTTTTAAAAATGGCCAACCTAAAATAACAATTAAAATAGATGTTACCCAAAATATCGGCGAAGTAAATTGTGACATTAATTTAACAACAGACAAAACCATCCACTTTATTGATAAAAAAACAGAAGAAAAAATTAAAGAACAAACTGAAAAAACATTAAAAATTATTCAACAAGACTATAAGCTCGATATATTAGGGTTTGGCGAAGCGCTCCATCGAGCAGACCCTAAAAAATGGGATAAACTGCAAAAAGATTGGTCAACAATCTACCCTGAAGTAACCGTTAACATCGAAGTGCATGTCACGACACAAGGATTCGGAACGATTCAAAATTCATTATTGTACAATTCAAAGGAGTAATGCACGATGTTTATTTCAATTACCATTTTAATTGTTTCGATCATTATTGCTTACATTATCATTCCACCTTTGATGCAAAAAGGCGAAAAAAAAACGATTGTTGTCTTTACAATCATTCTGACTATCGGGGCGTTATTAAATATCGCTATTGGCTTAAAAATGAATGTTCCTAGCCCATTAGATTTCATTACTTTTATTTTTATGCCTATTAGAAAATTTTTGATTTCACTTTTCCAATAATTGATCAGAAAGGGTAGTGGACAATGGAAAAACAAATAATTAGCTCAAGACAATTTACAATCATTACCCTTCTGTACTCAATTGGAACGGCCATATTAATTGTGCCTGCTAGTATTACAAAGGAGCTCCATCAAGATGCGTGGATTGGTGCAACAATTGGTGTACTTTTAAGTTTATTATTAGTAAAGCTCTTTGTTACTTTAGGAAATCAAACCCCAAACAAGTCCTTTATCGAGGCAAACAAAAAAATACTAGGTAAATACTTCGGTCTCCTTACATCACTTGGTTTTTTAACTTTAACCTTTTTTTCGGCGAGTGAATTATTATATTTTATCGGGAGCTTTATGCAAACGGAAATAATGCCTGAGACGCCTACCTTATCCTTCGCTGTTTTATTTACGATTATTATCGTTTTTGCCTCTTATTTAGGCATAGAAGTATTTGCGCGCTCAGCAGAACTACTATTTCCGATATTTATGTTCATTTTTATTGTGTTTATAATCTGTATTTCACCACAAATCAATATTGAAAATATCCAACCTATTTTTGAAACACGTACAAAACCATTAATAATGAGTACTTTAACTTTTATGAGTATTTTTTCATTTCCGCTCGTCGTATTGCTCATGGTTTTTCCTTCAAGTGTTAATGTTCAAAAATCTGCTCAAAAGGGCTTTTATATCGGCACTTTAATAGGAGGCGTCGTATTAATTATTATTATCGCCCTATCAACACTTGTAATCGGGCCAACGAATACTTCCGTTGAAACATTCCCGAGCTACGCGTTAGCACAAAGAATATCTATCGGCAATTTCTTTGAGCGTATTGAAATAATTATGGCCATCATGTGGATTATATCTATTTATATCCGAACATTTATCTATTTTTATGCCACTGTCATTGGGCTAGGTCATATACTAAATATTAAAGATCCTAAACCATTTATATTACCATTAGGACTGTGTATGATTGCCCTTGCACAAATTGCCCATCCGAATATCGTACATGCTAATAGCTATAATCAAAAAACTTGGCCATTGTATTCTGCTGTTTTCACGGTTATGCTTGCTTCATTACTACTCATTATCGCGAAAATACGAAAGATAAAAAAAGCGCAAAATCAACAGAACACTTCAAATAAACCGCAAGTGACTAATATGCCAGAAGAATCAAATGTGCAGACGAAACCCGAAGAAGCCAATGAACAATCGCAGTCTGAGGAACCTAAAGAACAACCTAAACCCGAGGAATCTAAAGAACAACCTAAACCCGAAGAAGCCCAAGACCTAACGAAACCGGCAGAACCCAAAGAACAACCTAAACCCGAAGAAGCCCAAGACCTAACGAAACCGGCAGAACTTAAAGAACAACCTAAGCCTGACGAACCCAAAGAACAACCTAAACCCGAAGAAGCCCAAGACCTAACGAAACCGGCAGAACTTAAAGAACAACCTAAGCCTGACGAACCCAAAGAACAACCTACACCCGAAGAAGCCCAAGACCTAACGAAACCGGCAGAACTTAAAGAACAACCTAAGCCTGACGAACCCAAAGAACAACCTACACCCGAAGAAGCCCAAGACCTAACGAAACCGGCAGAACTTAAAGAACAACCTAAGCCTGACGAACCCAAAGAACAACCTAAACCCGAAGAGGCCCAAGACCAATCAAAACCTAAGGAACCAAAGAATCCAAAGACAAACGACTTGCAATAAGTTAAAAAAAGACTCCGATTCTCAAATGACAATTGAGAAACTGGAGTCTTTATTATCTATTTAAGGGCATGTTCATTGTTAGTGCTTAAATATGATATTCAATTTCATCTACAAAATCCCATTCATATGGCGTTTCTTGGTACACATAGTAGTTTAGCCAATTTGAAAATAGTAAATGAGTATGTGCGCGCCACGTATTGATGGGCTCTTTTGTAGGGTCATCATTTGGGAAATAGTTAACCGGTACTGCTATATCGATGCCTTTTGCTACATCACGATCATATTCATCCGCTAATGTTGTTGCATCATATTCTAGGTGGCCCGTAATCATAATGTTCTTATTATCCTTTGATTGCACGATAAAAACGCCAGCATCTTCTGAATAGGATAGTAATCGTAATTCCGGGTGATTGCGTACTTCATCGATTGAAACCGATGTATAGCGTGAATGTGGTGCTGTAAATAAGTCACTAAAGCCACGTACTAAATCGACTGTCAAATCCGTAATAACATGGGAATAGACACCAGAACATTTTTCCGGCAGTTCAAATTTACCAATACCATAATGATGATATAATGCAGCTTGCGCGCCCCAACAAATATGCAAGACAGAAGTAACGTTTTTCGCAGACCAATCCATTATTTCTGAAATTTCTTCCCAATAATTCACTTCTTCGAATGCCATTTTTTCAACAGGTGCCCCAGTAATAATCATCCCGTCAAATCGACGATGGCGAATCTCTTGAAACGTCGAATAAAATAATTGTAAATGTGATTTACTCACATTTTTCGACTCATGTGTCGCCGTATTTAAAAACGTAATATTTACTTGGAGCGGTGTATTCCCGAGTAAACGAAGTAATTGCAACTCTGTTTTTTCTTTTTCTGGCATTAAATTAAATATTAAAATATTCAACGGACGAATTTGTTGTGTTTTCGCACGGTCTTCCTCCATTACGAATATTTTTTCCTCACGTAAATGTTCTCCAGCTGGTAAGTTTTTCGGAATATTAATCGGCATTTGGTATTCCCCTTTTCTGTAATTTATCTCTCTATGTAAAACTAAAAAATCCCCCTCATTCCGTAAGAGCAAGAATGAGAAGGATAATTATCACGTTCACTCTTATCTCTCAAAGGAAAAATCCTTTGGTGGAATTAGCACCTTTCTAACAATGTTAGAGGTTGCTGAAGCGTCATAGGGCCAAATCCCTCAGCTTCTCTTGATAAGATTATTTAATTAACAAGAATTGTATCATGAACAATTAAGAATTTCAATAATACATAGAATATTTTGTGATTAAATGAATGGAAGCATGCTATTTGTTGAACACTAGTAGTAATTCATATTTTATTGCAATCATATCGTTGCTATTCCTTCTAATTACCAAAAGCATTGACGATAAATAATGAAACAAATAAATCATCATGGTAATCATGGAGGTATTATGTTAACATATACCTTTAGTAACAGAGAGGAACGTGAGTATTTTGATTAAAATTGAACTCCCAAAACCAGACTTAGTCATTCGTCAACGTGAGCAAGTATTAAAACCAGGGGATGTAGAAATTCCACCTTTCCATGGTTTTATTGATTTTCATAAAATCACACGTGAAAAAGGCGGCATTTTCTTATTCTACAACGAGAAAAATGAATTATTATTTGTAGGTAAAGCTCGTAAAATTCGCCAACGTATTAAAAAGCATTTTGAAGATAATGTATCTCCGATGAAAAAATACCGTGATGAAATTTTTAAAATTGAAGTGTACGAAATTGATGATCCAATGGAACGTGAAATTTACGAAACATATGCGATTAACACATTCCGTGCAAAATACAATATTGATAAAGTATTTTATTAAGAAAAACGCCGTTAGCATACAATTTGCTAACGGTTTTTTAATGTCGTGCAAATAAACAACCCCTCAAGATTGCTTGAGGGGTTGTAGCATTTAGATAAATAAATCGTCATTTTTAAATTTATTGGCTGTTAGCAAACTAACGATAACAAAGATAATCAAAGATGCTACGATCGGGATTGTCACCGTATGCATGCCGAAGATAGCTGGATAAAAGCGATCAATGACTATATATAATGACATACCTGTCATCATGGAGGCGATTGCGCCATATTTATTGGCCTTTTTCCAATACAAGCCTAGAACAACTGACCAAATAAAGACCGCTTCTAGACCGCCAAATGCAAATAAATTGAGCCAAACCAATAAATCTGGTGGGTTTAATGCAAAAACAACGACCGCTAAACCGATTACTGTCGTCACCACAAAGCTTGCCCGCTTTATTTCTCCGTCAGTAGCAGTTGGTTTCACATAGTTTAAATATATATCTTTAACAACTGTTGAACTGACTAACATGAGCAACGCATTAACTGTAGACATCGTCGCTGCCATTGGTGCCGCTAATACAATACCGGCTAAAAATGGTGGTAACACTTTTAACGTTAGGAGCGGCATTACCTTATCTCCAATTTCAATGCCTGGAATGACAGGACGAGCTAACACACCGATTAAATGCATGCCAAACATAATCGTTCCTATGGCAATGGTGCCGATAATAATTGCTAAATGCATGCTTTTCGAATCTTTATAGCTCATCGCTCGAACAGCAATTTGCGGAAGTCCTACTACACCAACCCCAATTAAAATCCAAAATGTAGATACATATAATGGCGTTAGTTCACCTTCAGCACCAAATGGCGACACTAGTTTAGGATTTTCTGCAACAAGGGATGACATAATTTGATCAATTCCACCACCTGCTACGATTGTCCCAATTAGTAAAATAACAGTACCAATAACCATAATCGAACCTTGTACTGTATCAGTTAACGCCACAGCTCGGAAGCCTCCGATAATCACATAAATTAATACCGAAACAGCAAATATAAAGAGAGCCGCTGTATAGTTTAAACCTGTTAACGATTCAATTAAGCGCGCTCCCCCAACCCACTGTGCCATCATCGCAGAAAATAAAAAGACAATAATACTAATAGCAGCTAAAATCACGATGACATGACTTTTATAGCGCTCACGTAAAAAATCAATTAATGTAATCGCTTGATAACGACGAGCAATAATGGCAAATTTTTTACCTAAAATCATTAGCACAAAATAACCTGCCGGTAGTTGCGCCATTGCTAACAGCACCCATCCAAGTCCTTTGTTATAAGCGACACCTGGTCCACCGATAAAGCTACTAGCACTTCCGTAAGTAGCGATCATCGTCATCGCCAGGATAAAGCCACCCATTTCCCGTCCGCCAAGAAAATATTCTTGTAAAAACGAATTTGATGAACGAACATGCTTATTCGCCCAAATACCGATACCAAAAATAATAACTAAAAATATGAGAAGTGGAAAAATCACTTGCCAATGCATTATTCATCCACCTCGCCGTCTTCAAATGGTACCTCTTTAAAAAAGAATTTCAGGACGAGCCAGATTAACACAATCATAAATCCAGTACCTGCGATACAACTATAGAAAAACCAAGCTGGGAAACCTAAAATATACGTATATTTAGATGGGTCTCCCGAGCCTAGGCCGTATGCGAAGCCGTACCATATAGCAAAGTTAACTAGTACTAGTCCAATGCCAATAAGCGCCTCTCGATGCGCAATTTTAAAGCGTTGATCTTTCAAAATAGAATCCCCCTAACCTACTCTATTTTACTGTTATGTAGGTAGTATGGGAAGTGTTGTGGAAAAATAGCTGAAAAATCTCGAAGTTTCGTGGCGATTCCACTTTCTTTTGTGGCGATTTAGGGGTTTTTAGTGGCGTTTCTTCTCTCTTTCGTGGCGATTCCTCCCTCTTTTGTGGCTATTTCACAGACCCCATCCATCAAACAATAGAATCCCGACTATCATAATAGATAATCGGGATTTGTACTTATATTTTATAATAAATCCTTACGTAATTGCGCAGCAGATTTTGGAGATAACAGACCGAATGGAATATCCAACACTGTTTTTGCTCCTTTGTCGCCCGCTTGGCTTAAACGGTGTGCTGCACGAGCATACGCTACAAGGACACTTGATGTGAAGTTAGGATTACTTTCAAGTTTTAATGAGAATTCTAGAATTTGTTTATCGTCAGCACCACTTTCTCCACTGCGAATAACAAAACCACCATGTGGCATACCTGTATGATTAGCGTTAAACTCTTCTTCAGAGATGAAGTTTACTGTTGTGTTATACTCATCAAAGTAATTTGGCATTGTCACAATTTCTTGCTCTACTTTTGCCGCATCTGCACCTTCTTCAAGTACTACCCAACATTCACGCGCATGTTTTTCACGTGTCGTAAGCTCTGGATTTTCGCCATTGCGAACGCGTTCCACAGCATCTTTGATTGGCAATGTATATTGTACAGCATTTTTAACCCCTTCAATACGACGAACGGCATCTGAGTGACCTTGACTTAAACCATCACCCCAGAATGTATACGTTGTACCTACAGGTAATACTGCCTCACCTAAAACACGATTTAAAGAAAATAGACCTGGATCCCAACCTACGGAGATAACAGATACTTTACTAGATTTTTGAGCTGCAGCGTCAACCGCTTCGAAAAACTCTGGAATTTTTGCATGCGTATCAAAACTATCAATTGTATTAAACCATTGCGCAAAATGTGGGCCTTGCTCAGGTAAATCCGTTGCAGAGCCACCACATAAAATCATTACATCAATGTCGTCTTGGAATTTTTCAGCATCATCTACTAAATATACGCTTGCGTTACTTGCCACGCTCACTGTAGAAGGATCACGACGTGTAAAAACTGCTACTAATTCCATATCTGGATTTTGCGAAATAGCGAATTCAACACCGCGCCCTAAATTTCCATAACCGACAATACCTACTCGAATTGCACTCATTAAAATTCCTCCTCATATTAACGTAACAATGTGAAACCTTTCACGTTAAATCTAATTACAATAATACTTTGAGTTAGAAAAATTCACAATAGTTTGAGTACGTGTTTTTGTCGAGAAATTATACAAGTTTTCTATGATTTCAATACAAGATTGGCATGAATACGGTTACAAATTACTAAAAACGGCTTTGAACTATTAAGTTTTCGTAAAAGCCCTGTAAATGAAGACTTTTTTGTCGATAGGTCTTGTACAATATTTATAACGATAAAGGGGGCATGTTGAATGAATAATCATTGTTATTCACTATGTAAAACAGTCGTTTTTGTATATCCTAAAGAAAACGGAGTTTTTGATTCACATAAGCGAATTCCAGCTGAGGCGAACAAGCATCTCGGCACTGAACGAGCGAGGGCAAATATACTTTGTCCTGCCAATGCACCTTTATCAATACCAATAAAAAACCTTGTAATTAATGAAGGACTTAATGATTCTCTTAGTGAGAAGCAAATTGCTCGCTGGTTTATTAAAAAAAGTGAGTATAATGAAAGCACGATTTAGTGAATTTCTTGTGCTAATTGAGATAGCTTTTTTTCATCGATAATGTGATAGCCATTTTTTCGCTTTTCTATAATATTGTCCTCACAAAATTGCGCAAGCACATATAACAAATGACGATACGAAACCCCTAAGTACTCACATATTTCCGTATGCTTTTCTTTATAAATACCTTTGTCTGAGGATAGCTGGATAAAAGCAGCTAATCGATTTTCAAGTGGATATGCCTGATTTTGCGTGTATTTTGATGTCATATGGGAAGCTTTCTCCCCTAAAAACACACATAATCGACGTAAAAAAGGCGCATCTGCCAGTAACATTTCTTTACATCCTTGCGTGGCAATCGATAGACAAACGGTTTCTGTTACGGTTTGAATCCCCTTTGTATATCTCGCCTCATTGAGTAATTCAATTTCCCCCATAAAGCATGGTGCCTGTATATATTCGATCAAGGAAACCTTGCCATTTTTATGCGTCATATACAGTTTTGCTCTGCCCTCCATCATATAGTACATCCGATCTGGAAATGAGCCTTCTTTAAAAATCCATTCTCCCTTTTCAAATTTACATATTTCAATAAATGGATGAATGTCAAAAGAAAAGAAATCATCAATTTGAAAGTTTTCTATATAGTAAGATCGTTCTTCACCTGTAAGTTTTTGCATTTTTCATCGAACTCCTATTCAAAATATGAGATATCTCACATTATTGTAGCGAGGAACATGCTATTATTCAACATAGTTAAATGGAGGTACCAATTTTTATGAATAATCAACGATGGCTTTCTCAAAATTTCTTTGCATTTTTCTTTACGTGGGGTATTTTCTTACCTTATTGGACAGGGTGGTTAGTTGATGCAAAGCATATAACTGTGTCTCAAGCGAGTGTCGTAATGGGCTGTGGGCTTTTAGCTCGTGCAACGTCCAATTTATTTCTCTTTCCGCTCCTAGCAAAATTCGTACACAATAAACGTCTTACGACAATTTTAGCACTTGGCGCATTGCTGACAGCTTTACTTTACATGCCAAGTTCTAGCTTTTCTGCGCTTCTTATTGTGACGATTTTATTCAGTGTTTTTTATCCAGCCCTATTGCCTGCCGTGGAAAGTAGTGCCGCAACGCTTGTACAACATGGCAACGTCCATTACGGTAAAAGTCGCTCATACGGATCATTTGGCTTTGTAATCGCTGTACTTATAATTAGTATGTTAACAGGCGTGTTTGGGAAGGATATTATTTTTTGGAGTATGATTGTAGGCCTTATCGGGATGTTATTGATGCAACAAATGGCTACCCCAAAAGAGTTACTGATTGTGCCAACGAAAGAACAACGAGCAAAGTCGCTTTCAATGAAAACATTATGGCGCATTAAAGGTTTTCCGATTGTGTTATTTATCGTTATTTTATTACAAGGTGCACATGCATCCTATTATAGCTATGGCTATATTTATTTAGAGGATTTACACGTCGATCCATTTTATATGGGCATGATTATTAACATTGCGGTCATTTGTGAAATATTATATTTCATGAAGGCTGATACACTGTTTACGAAATGGCGCTCTTCTTCACTATTACTCTTAGCAGCTAGTGGCTCGTCATTACGTTGGCTGTTAATTTTCCTGTTTCCAAACGTTTGGGTATTTATCGGCTCACAAGTATTACATGCCCTATCATTTGCTCTTGCACACTATGCCTTTATCGGCTATTTAACGAAAAACTTACCGAAAGAGCAAATCCCCAATGCACAAGGCCTCTATTCAGCACTGGCTATGGGTTTAAGTACCGCCATTCTTACATTTTTAGGTGGCTACTTGTATGAAATATCCCCTGGTCTTGCCTTTGCCGCAATGCTCATTTGTACCGTGCCGGCAATCGGTATATTGCTAGCTACTCGAAATAGATTTCAGTATTAAAAAAATCAGGTGGAGCAAGACTTGATGTCTTGTCTCACCTGATTTTTAATACGCTTGAATTTATTATAGATTCCAAAGCTCTATTCACGAAATTAAAAAGAGAACTATGGGTAATATTACAGTTAGTCGTTAAATTAGAGGAGGGATTACTATATTTTTTTTACAAATGTCTGGTGTACCTGGTTCAGGTAAATCATCGCTTGCAAAAGCAATAAGAGAAAATTTAAATGTCGTAATCGTTGATCATGATATTATAAAAACGGCGTTACTGGAAAAAATAAATGGAAACCTATCAATGCAGTACGCGGGCCAAGCATCTTATCATATTGATTGGTCACTTATAGAATCATTTCTTTCACAACAGCACAATGTCATATTAGATAGCCCTTGTCTTTATGATGATATGATTGATAAAGGACTGGACTTAGCAAAAAAATATAATGCCAAGTATAAATACGTTGAATGTTTGAATAAAGATTTTTCAAGTGTCAACGATAGGCTTCAATCAAGAAATAAAAAATTAAGCCAAATCCTTCAATTTGCAAGTTATGACTCTTTTATTGACACAGTAAATAGTAGTAAACGACCGCCACACCATAACTATTTAGTGGTAGACTCTTCAAAACCTATTGATTCTTATATAAAAAACGTTATCGACTATCTTAACGATTAAATAATATACTATACCCTATTAGATACATACTAAAGAATAGTATCCAATAGGGTACCTTTGCCTATGTAAATGCAATTCCTCAATATCATTACTCATTCACTTTATGATGTGTATAACCTCTTACCAATAAAAGAATGCCTGCGATGAAGAAAACGATACTGAACAGAAATAATACATAACCACAATCAAAAAATGAATGTTAGAAAGCTTCCCGCCCTACATACGTTAAATTAGAGACGAGGACAGCCGTCACAATATTCTGAGTTGAAATTAAAATAGCTGCAATAATTAAAAACAGGCAACCTACAATTTTGTCTTCCATAGTCCTCCCTTTCAATGTTTAGAAAAGTGTATATTATTTTTACTTTTTTAAAAAAATATACACGAAATATTCAAAAAAAAGAAGTTGAAATTACTCTGATTTTTATTAAAATTATTTATATATTAATCAATTAAAGGGAGGAAATATATATGAAATCTACTTAAAAATTACTTACTAGTTTTTAATTTTTCTCGTTGATATGTAAGGCATCAAACATCAACACCTCTATTTGACATGAAAATAAATCTAAAGAAAGGGAGAAGAAGGATAATATGTTTGCGAAAAAAAAGTCGATTGTAATGATTGTTTCATTGTCTTTAATTTCAAATTTAGTTATTATGCCATTTAGCCTTAGTGAAGCTAAAGCAGTGGAAAATACTAATATGGATGAGGCTACTGACAATGCAATATTTTCTGAACAACAACTTGAAGAAGTTCAAATTATCGCAGATCATGTATCTTTTGAAAGAAAAAATGGTATTGGTGTTTTCACAATTTCTAATATCGCAGAGATGGAGATAAAATTACAAAATATTCATTCTATCATTACTGTTGATGAAATAAGTTCTGCAATAGCAGACATAAATACTAAATTAGCTGAAGAAGACGGAAATGGTGAAACGACAGAATTACTAGTTAAATCTAGAAACCTTATTCAATATGGAACTGAGACTGCACCACGTATCGTAAAAAGATCCTGTAGTAAATGGTTAGGTGGCTTAGGTCTTGCTCATGTCGCAGCTACTTCAGGAGCAGGTGTATTATTAGGTATTTCAGGACCAGTAGGTTGGACAGTTGGGACCGGTATTGCTGCGGCTTACTATTTAGGTTCACTGGCATGCCCAAACTAATTTCTTTCTATAAAAAACACCAACTTTCCGTTAATTTCTCAACTATTTTTATCTTTACATGTTTAACCTTGTATCATATCACACGAGCTATTTACCCTACTGTCATCCTTTATATTCTAATGGTGTTAAACTTATTTTCTTTTGAATATTTATTGAGTCGTAAATACGGTAGTCCTCAAAAAAGAGCTATACCAGCAACTTTATATTTTGTGTTAACCGGTATTCTATCTTATTTAGCGTATTTGTGGTTAACAGATAATTTAATTGACTAACAAAACTAGAGCAAAAGTGGATGAAAATATTTGAAAGCGTTTTGCATCTATTGTAACGATGCAAAACGCTTTTTGTCTTTTGTGATGTAAGTATTCAACAATTTTCAGTCGACTTTTTTCACACTCGACTTAGCCACTTCATACAACTTCTCGATCCCATATTGCAACTGTTCTCGAGTTGCATAGGCATATGAAAGTCGAATATGCTGTGTATCTTGCGCATCATAGATATAACCAGGATTAATCAGAACATTGAACTGCAATAACTTCATAAAAAATGCTTTATCAACGATTGGTGCGTGGAATTTTAGCCATATATAGAATCCACCTTTTGGTTGTTCCCAACTCGCAATGGCATTCATTTTTTCATGTAATAAGTTCTCAACAAAGGTTGCCCGTTGCTGGAGCTCTTGGCGTAAGCCTTCAATATGGCGCTCGTATTTTCCTGATTGCAGCCAATGTAACACAATTTCTTGTGAAATGGCACTTGACCCATAGTCTGTTTGCATTTTTATATCCGCTAAGCGTTCAATCACTGTTGTTGGCCCGATTAACCAACCAATGCGTAGCCCTGGGCTTAGCGTTTTCGAAACACTGCCAATGTATAATACTTGGCCACTATCATCCAATGATTTTATTGATGGGGATTCGCCATTAAAAAGCAATTCTTGATAGACATCATCCTCTATAATCGGAATACGTGATTGTTTACACGCCTCATAAAGTTGCCTTTTTTCTTGCGATGTCCACACGCCACCAGTTGGATTATTTAATGTCGGGACTGCATAATAAACAGCCTGCCTTTTTCTTTTCTTGTGCGCTAATGTTTGAGCGAGTTGTTGATCTCGGCTGATTGCCATCATTTGCATCCCGACAGATTGGAATGGATGAACAGAATTTAAATATGATGTTTGCTCCTGAAAAACGATGGATCCTTGCTCTAGCAAACCAACCGCAATAAGCTGTAATGCTTGTAGTGCACCCGAAACAATACAGACATTTTCAGGATGTGCCTGTATGCCTCTTTTTTGAACATATCGACAAATCGCTTCCCGTAGTTGCTTGCTTCCTTGTGGAGATGAATAGCCTAAAACTCTTGGCTCTAGGGATAGCTCTTTCAATGATGCTTCTATTTCCCTAGTTGGTAATAGGCTGGGCGCTAACTCACCTGTTCCCAAGCGAATAATATCAACTCGTTGCTCATATTCATTGATCATTTGTATCGTATGGTAATTTGGCTTGTGAAGACTTGTTTCAATGTACGTTTGCCAATTTGGTTGTCTTTGCTTAATTAAGGAATGCCAGGATGCGTTCGCTACATAAATACCTGAACCCACGGTCGATTCAAGGATGCCGGCTGCTTTTAATTCTTCTAGTGCTTGCTGAACAGTACTTCTGTTCACCCCTAATTGCATCGCAAGCTGTCTTTGCGTAGGTAGCTTCGTTCCTGCAACCCAATCCCCTCGCTCAATCCGCTCTGATATCCAAGTCACAATTTGTTGTTGTAAAGTACGATCCCCTTGTCTAGTTGGTTGCCAGTTCATGTTTTTACCTCATAAATTGGGTGGGTACAATACCATCCAATTGGTCGTTTTCTTTTAGTTATAACATAGGTAGAATAAGTATGGAAAGGAGGGATTGTCTTTGGAGGCGTTTCTACATGGGATGCTATTAGCATTTGGCCTTATATTACCGTTAGGTGTGCAAAATGTCTTCGTTTTTTCACAAGGCGCTACGCAAAAACGTTTCATACTTGCCCTACCAGCTGCTATGACGGCGGCTCTTTGTGATACATTATTGATTTTACTCGCTGTTTTTGGATTATCCGTTATTGTCTTGCAATTTGAATGGCTACGTATCGCTTTAATGTGCGTTGGTATCGCGTTTCTATTGTACATCGGCTATAGTATTTGGCGCTCGACAGCGTCCACTAGTGAAAAAAGCGAAGCAATGCCTATCAAAAAACAAATAGTATTTGCACTGTCTGTTTCGTTATTAAATCCACATGCTATTTTAGATACAATCGGCGTAATTGGCACAAGCGCATTAAAATATAATGGCACAGATCAAATACTCTTTACTGCTGCATGTGTGCTCATTTCGTGGTTATGGTTTTTCGGTCTTACACTAGCTGGTGCTTCTTTTAAAAAGCTTGATAGCTCTGGCAAGCTGATGAATTTCTTCAATAAATGTTCAGCAATTTTTATTTGGGCAACCGCTATTTATTTACTTAGTGGTTTACTATAATCTGGTACATAGTTTAGGGATACATTTTATTATAAATAGTTGCTGTAATTGCATTGATATAACAACGTTTTGCGTTTTATGAATTAACTTTTAATGAGCTTACTTTGTGGGTGGACCTGATAAATAGTGAAATCAGGAGTTGTCGTATTTTAGCATTTAGTTTTAACCAATAGGTTCATCCATGGTTGGTTTTCGCCTCTACACATTCCATAAAACACAGATATAGCGGAGCGAAGGGGCGGATAACCATACAATTATCAAACAGTCTGACCATAAATCGCAGTTACTCATTACTTACTATTTATCAAAATCCAGAAGTAACTTTCGAAATTTTATGACATTGATTCATTTAAAAGATTTAATAAATTATATGTATTAATCTCTTGGAGATTATTACAATTATTATTTCCATCTTTTGCTCTATAACTTTTCTTTAAATAATAGTTAGTTATTTCAATACTTGGTTTTTCTCCGTTCAACTCTAAAAAATAACTAATGAAAAGAGCAATTGTTCCACTAAAATGTGCACAAGAAATACTTGTTCCATAACTTATTGTAAAGCCCTGCGGGAGGCCCAAATTTTTTCTTAAAGGATCTATGTTTTTTAAATGTTTTGGATAGGTTGTAATGATAACTTGCGTGGGATCATTAGTATCAAAAAACCATTCCCCACCCGGAGCAAGCAAACATTTTTCACTGTAATTTGAATATGTTGAGAGTTCACCTAATTTATTGCTAGCTGCAACTATGTAAACGCTGGGGTTAAACCCTAACATATGTAATTCTGGGTGGACATCTAAATTAATTTTAGTGTTACCTGCAGAAGTAATAATTAATATATTTTTATTAGTGGCCTCTTCTATCAATTGATTTATAATATTCAGTAAATTGGTATCATTAGTTTTTATAAACATTGAAAGACTTATATTTATTACATCTACATTACAACTTATTGCATATTTAAATGCTTGTAAGAAGAGTCTTAATTTAAATTTTTTATTATCCGTTATTTTGCAAATAATCAAAGAAATATTAGGGGCTACACCCTTTAAAATTCCATTTCCACAAATAATTCCAGCAACCATAGTTCCATGACCATCGTAGTCCATTATATTTGTATGCTCACCTACAAAACTTCTCGAATTTTGAAAGTCTATGTTAGAAAGTAGATTTTCATGTGTATAGTCTATTCCACTATCGATAATAGCCACTTTAATTTCAGAACTTCCTTTAGAAAAATTATAAACTTCCCCATTTTTTGTTAACTTAGAAATATTCCACTGGTATTTGAACAGTGTACTATTATCAGACATTATTCGTCTCAAAAAAAAGTTGAATTTTACGGGAAAGTTCTTGCTTTTCCTCTCGATTTCTTATATTTGCGTTTAAAATTAGCTTGGATAGTTCTGAGTTTTCCTCGAATATTCGCTTGTTTTTATCATATAAATCCTTTATTTCTGGATTATATTTTGACAACTTGTCAACTCTTATATTTATTTTCCTTTGTGGAGTTCCATAGCCCAATGCTACATATGCATTTATTATCAAATCAACGATTAAATCAAAGATTATAAACATATACTAACACTCACCTCATAATTAGTTTTTATTAACGTTTGTCATTACTATTTCAGTGGCTTGTTAAAAGATTTAATTCAAGTGTTATCATATGAGTATCCTTTAATAAATTATTTAATAGCTTGAGTTTCTACGAATAAAGCATATTTTTTATGAGTTTCTAATAATTTTTGATGTGATCCAATTCCTGTTATTTCCCCATTATCTAAGAAAATAATCTGATCTGCATTTTTAATGGTAGATAATCTATGGGCAATTACTATAGTGGTTCTACTTTTCATCAATTTCTTTAAAGCATCTTGTACTAATTGTTCGCTTTCACTATCAAGACTAGCTGTCGCTTCATCTAATAAAAGAAGATCAGGATCACGTAAAAAAGCCCTACCAATAGCAATTCTTTGTCTTTGCCCACCAGATAGTTTTATACCCCTTTCACCTACAAGAGTATTAAAGCCAGCTGGAAAATTTTTTATGAATTCATGTGCATTTGCAAGTTTAGCATACTGTATTATTTTTTTATCATCTACATCATCTACTCCATATATTAAATTTTCTTTAATAGTGCCATTTATCATAGCGCTTTCTTGCATAACATAACCAATAACATTACGCCATTCTTTTAATCCATAGTCTGAAATAGAAACTCCACCATAATAAATAGCACCTACTTGTGGTTCATACATACGTTCTATTAAATAAAAGAGCGAAGACTTTCCTGATCCTGAAGGTCCGACTATAGCTGTAGTTTTATTTTCAGGAATCGTAATATTTATATTTTTTAATACATTAACTTTTCCATCGTAACTAAAGCTTAAATTTTTAATTAATAGATTAGAATCTACATCATTTATAGGGATGTTTGAGTTATATATTGCTTCTTGGGGCATAATGTATATTTCATACAATCTCTCTGTAGATCCTATAGTTTTTTTATAATCAGTATAAAATGAAGATAAAGATGCTATAGGAGTTATTGATTGAATTAAGTAAAAGAGTATAGCAACAAATGTACCTGCAGAGATTTCCCCATTAGATACTCTCAAACCGCCATACCCTATTATTATTAAAAGCATTAGCATCATTGTACCTGTTACAATTGGCGATACGATTGCTTGAATTTTGGCTTCCTTTAAATTCAAATTAAATAGTTCAAATAATTTTCTTTCCCCATTCTTAAACTCTTTCGTTTCAGCACTATAACTTTTGACAAGCCTTATCTCAGTAAGTACTCGATTTAAAAAACCAATAAAATTAGCAGTTTCATTTTGCAAATTGAGAGATACTTTATAAGTGAGGTTCCCTATAGGTAATATTACAAATAGAGTAACTGGAATAATTGATAACATTGCTAATGTTAGTTTCCAATCTAATACAATTAACATTGTTACTGAACCAATAATAATGATAATTTGCGAAAGTAAGTTAGGGATTTTCTCTGAAATAAAACTATTCATATTTTCAATATCATCTGTTAATCTACTTATTGTTTGTCCACTGTCGTTACTATCAAAATAGGAAATTGGGAGTCCCAAAACATGATTCCACATTTTGCTTCTAATACAATATATTGCATTACCCCCTATATATTTCAGCATATAAAAAGAAACTCCACTTAGAATGGAGTTAAAAATAAAAAATACAATTAAATATACAACCCAGCTCCATTTAATATTATCAATTGAAAAGTCATCAATTATAGTTTTTGTGATAATTGGGAGTACTAAATTTATGAAAGAGGAAAGTATAGATAAAGTAATACTAATAATAATTATTTTCTTTGGCCAATTAACTAATTTAAGTAAGACTATTAGGTGATTTTTTTTCAATTTTTTAATGTCCTTTCTGTTAATTACTCATTAAAAAAAGACTTTCCCATTTGGTAAAAGATTTTCTTTTAATGTAATATAAAAGAACTAAGTATATGCCCGTATTCCCAGTTAGCAGCCCTGTCTTATTAAATTTGTATTTTTCATTATTAAATTCTTCTATATCTTTAAAGCCAAATTTTGATTTTTCATCATATCTTTTAATAAGTTCTTCGATAAAAAAACTTTCCATTTCTTCGAAGATTGGAAGTTTTGTATCTTCATTCATTATTATTATTAAATGTAATAATCCTGCTATTCCATGACAATAGCTAGGGGATATTAAATTATAATTGTTTTTATGTTTATTTACAGTGTTAAAGAATTCCAATGAAAACTCTTTTAAATAGCTATTGTTTAAGGCTGTCCCTGTTTTCCATATAGTTCTAGCTATAGATAAGTCCCCATAGCACCAACTAAAGTTAAGACAATCCCATTTCAAAGATTTTCTATCGGTATATTTTTCCAATGGAATCTTTTTTTCCCAATAAGATGTATCTTCATTTTTAGTTAAATTATGAATTAACCAATCAGTTATAAAGTATATTGCTTTTTCCAACTCTTTTTTATTGGAATAAACATCTAAAGATAAAGTCAATACTGCAAGAACTCCAGTAATACCATGAGATATACCTACATTAAAATTCCCTTGAGGAAATGCTTCTACTTCACTCTCGATAAATTGATTTTTTTGAGGAATGTACCAATTGGGTATTTCAAGATGTTTGAAACTATGATTTCCGCACAATTGAGTTAAATATCCTATAGATTCATTAAAGAGAATTTCAAAATCTTCATCATATTTTTTTGCTTCTAATAAGTAGACTACAATTCCAGATATCCCCTCTATTAAATCGTAATCGGGCATATGAACATCATGATTATTTAGATTTAGTTTTACTATTTTAAGCTTTTCTTTTATTAGTTTTTTAAGAAAAATGTTACATTCTTTAAGTAGGCTAACATACCTTGTATTATTTTTTGAAACAGCTTGAATTGCCATACATATTCCTGTTAGACCAGTCCATAATCCTGGATTTTCAATCTTAGAAATTCTCTCCCTATTAATACCTAATTTTAGTATTTCGTGTGAATAAGAGGAAAAATTCTTTTCAGGGAAAATATTATCCATCTCACCAAGCAATAAACAGTTGCTTAACAAACCTTGATTTAAATCGTAATAACTAAAATTATAAAACCATTCTTGAATTATTTGAGGAAACTTTTTTGAGTCATTAGATATATATGTTATTAATTCTTGTAGATTTCCAAAGTGATTAGCATAATCAATTGCTTTTTCTTCTATATTCGATTTATTTAGCATAATTAATCACCTTTTCTTATCTTTCATATAATCCTCTTTTTTCATGAAATATAGGAAGTTCATTATTCTTTGTTCACGTTCTGAATGTATACCATATCTGTTCAAGTGCATATGCAAAAATGATAAAACAATTTGATTGAAATATTCTTTATTAGAGTGAATTTGTATATACTTATTCGAATAATTTTGAATTAGTTTATTTAACTCGTTAATTTCACTTGATATAGTAAAATTAATTTCCTTAACAACCTCAAAGTATTTATTTTTATTAGCTTTAAATAGTTTACGATAATCTTTATAATATTTTTTATCGATATTCATATTCTTCTCTAACCAATTGAAACTACACTCCTTACCTAAAAAAGACTTCAACAAAATATCTAGTGTTATTAATGAATAATACTCCAATTCAGTTTTAGATTTTTTAATAGCAGGTAATAAATTCAATATCAACAGACTATCCTTGCAAAAGATATTTTCAGCATATTTTATTAAATATTGCCCTCCATATCTTTCAATTTCACGATTATATCCATCAAATGTTGCATTTATGATTAATTTTTTTCTCCGAAGTATACTAATCATTTCATTAATTCTTTCAATTATTATTAATAGTTGATTTCCCACTTTAATTCTAAGTCTTATATGTGGATATGGATCAGAATATCTAATGAAATAAAAATGATTTTCCAGTTTATTTCTTTGAATAAAACCTGGAATATAATAAATAAGTAGATCATTATCAATATTATTAGGGTGATACAATTTTAAGTATAACCACTCCTTTCCTAAATCTTTAAATCTATTTCCTTTTGAATAGTAAGAAAGTGGACGTTGGTTATATAATTGAGGTTTATTAATGTTATCGAAAAATGAACTGCAAATAATTTCATTTACATAATAGGTATGTTTATCAGATAAAATACTAGTATTCATCATCTCATCTGCATCAATAAATTGAAAAAATTTCTTTTTTGATAATTCATTAATGAATAACTCAAACATACTTTCTGAGTGCGTGTCTATAAATAAATAATTATCAAAATCAATAATTTTGATATATCTAGGTACTTTATAATTAGTGAAAAATTTTTTTACCAGTTTTGAAAGAGTTTGCATGTCTTTATACGCTTCTTTTCGTACATCTATATTCCATAATTTATTTTGTATAACTAAATTCCCACTTTTCAACTTTGGTAGGTATGGGAGCTCCTCAAATCCCCCCCAATTAAAGGGGATAATTGCTGCTCTCTTATAAGCAGCTAAATCTAATAAAAATCTATATACATTAGGCATTCCAAATTGGTGATTTGCCATATGCGAAGTTATAGGGAATACTAATTTATCCTTTGATTTTGAAATTAAGTGAAATTGCGCTCCATCACTAAAAATATAGATATCATCAATTTCAATAGCGTTTTTAGAGGAATTTGTAGTAGAAGCAATCGAAACTTCATAATTAAATTTATTGGAAGCACTCATTACATTAGTATATTTTCCCTTAATTGGTTGGATATTAATATTTGTCAATTCCTCGTTAAATTGAATATTACTCTCTCTCTCATATATTTCTGTATTAATAACTTCTTGTTGTACAGGAAATATATCAAGAAATCTACCCATAGTTTTACCTGCGAATGGGGAAGCAATATTACCAGAAGGGTAAATCGTATAGTTATTATTGCTAAGCTCTTCACTAGATTCAGCGTATATTGAAAAATATAAGTCTAGGCTAGTAGAAGGAATATCTTTAATATCCAGAGGGCTATTATTTAGATAATCTGTGATATCTAACTCGTTATCTCCTTTTATTAAAGATTGATATAAAATCTGTTTTAAAAAGGAATTATTATCTTCTTTTTTTTGTTTGTGATAATCGTATTCTAACAAACCTACAGGATTTGTATATGTAGGAGGAGGACCTAGTTCAGTTTTATCCTCTAATAAATCTTTTAACTTTACAGCATTATATATTCCGTAATAATCAATGAATTTCCTTAGATAGTAGTCCATGTAATCTTTATTTGAATCAGTTATGCTAGATAATTTAATTATAGTTTGACTGAGTTTTTCTAAATCCTTTATTAGAGAATTATTTAACTCAACTTCTTGAGAATAATAAGAATCTATATGTATATATTCAGTAGCTTCTTCAATTTTTTTCATGAAATTTTCTATTGAATTTAAACTTTCGTGATTAAAATTCAAATTATTCAGTGAATTTATTTTAGTCATTATTCTGGTTAAAATATCCGAATAATAATGATTCCCATTTTCTAATTTTACTAGCTTTTCATGTAAATAATGTATAGGATCATCTATTGAATTCGAAAATTTCAACTCAGATATCAAAAAATCCTTTTTTATTAGCTCTAGAATATAATCAAGTGCCTTAGATTCTAAAATCTCATTATTAGTTGCTTCATTTAAAATTTTTAAGAAGTCACTAACCTTATTCTCTTCTTCAAAATTGCTGAGTACGAAATTAAGCAGATTATTTTTTTTAAGTGATACTTCTTCTACTAAATTATTTTCTTTATTAGCACCATCTGTAAAATAACTTAGATGATATTTGTCTGAGATTTCTATCAATAACTTATTACTTTTAAGAACCAAGTTTTTTAAGATTCCTCGATCATTTTCAACCTTTGAAATAAATTTATAAATCCACTCGTGACTAATTCTAATTTTATACTTTTGTTTACTTGTATCTAATGTAATAGAATTATTACTGTCTTCTTTAAATACACCCATACCGACGTTAGAAAAGGTACTAAAAGGAGTAGGGCGAGAAAACATTCTTATATAATATTTCAATAATGAAAAGTAGATGCTTTTTATGTCTTTTGCTTCTTTCTTATATAAATCAATACATGCTTCAAATAATTGAGGACTAGCTGTTCTAATTGCCGTTTTAAATTTTTCATTACTAAGCAATTTGTTTATTCGTTCTTTTTTCTCAAGATTTTCTTTATCAAAGAAATAAATCATTTCAATGGCATCTAGGCCTAAGCTTGGAAATCGATACATAAAGTTTTTTAATATATATGGATTTTCCTGTTTCATAAGCTCACACTCTCTATTTTTTAATATTAAGAGGATAGTGTAACCGTCAACCCCAATTGAACATTTTTGTACATTAACTATGAACACTTTTTACTCGTTAAAAATCTTATTGCTGATGCTTCAATCGAAGTGATTGCCCACCAATTCATTCCATTCCTCTGGACTTCAATTCGATGTTAAAATGAGCGAACTTTGCTATGATAAGTTGGAAGACTAACATTGCCCCTTGTTAATCTAAGTCCATATACATCATATTGTCATTAAATATTAGGATAGTAACCTTCGATGTAAAAGGGCAACCCAGAGACACCATATATTTCTTGTGTGATTGAGCCCGATTGCCCCTAATCATCCTAAATTTGTTTACTAATGGTTGTTATCTACTTCCTAGAACTCTCTTGCATTCTCAACTTTAAACAATTTGATAAATTCCCCTCATTTCGATACATTTGGTCTTACGGTACATTCACCAACCTAGACATTTGGATAATGATCCTGTAGCCAATCGTATACTTTCGCACCACTTAAACTATCGACTCATGCAGCCAATTAATAATCCAATCTTGATAGGAATTTAGTTTCTTTATTTCAAACTGCAACTAAATTCACTTAAAGCTTCTTCAAATGACATCTCTAAATATTTATAGACGGTTTTACGTGAAATCTTAAAGCGTTTTGAGATTTGAGCAATTTTAAATCCCCGCTCCCGTAATTGATGTATCTCAATTGTATACCCCAAGCTTCTACTCTATTAATACAGCCTCATATAAATTGATATTTCCTGTTTATAGGTTTCAAATTTATTGAGCGAAACTGTTAAGTTCATTTTAGCATTTACAGATAGCTTGAATTAATTATATTAAATAATAATTTTACTACCCACAGAAAATTGTACAAGCACCAGTGCAATTACAAGTACAAGAAACTTTACAAGTCACTTTAGTTACAATTGTTCTTATTGGAGTAACAGTATTAAGATCTCCATCCATTTCCATAGAACTATTATCCACTTCGAAATCTAAATTAAAATCATTTTCATTAAAGTTTAAGGTTTTTTCCACAATACATTCCTCCATTTAATATTTCTTCTTAATAGTTGGGCGTGTAATCAACGTTTCGCCACACGCTGTTATATCGGCTTGAATCAAGCTCGTTCAAAATTGAAAGAACTGTTTGAACATCTCTGAATGAACCGAAATAATAAACCGGACGCATAGCACGAAATTTTGATTTATAGGAAAGGACTAACCCATTCCTAAATCTACATCCAAATAAAAGCTTCTAACAAATTAATTGGAATACAAAAGTGAAGAACCACCTGAAAAGTAATTCACAGATAATTATTTACATTCCCTTCCACCTTCCCTCTTTGAAATTAAAATCTGAAAATAAATATTATTTTTACAATTAGTATAAAATGCCTTTTGTAATATGAAAAGTGTCTATTTTTTGAATATTTCGTGAACAAAAAAGATATATAAAATAATTATTGTTTACAGTAAGTGATATCTTTAAAACTATAAATTATAAAAATCTTAATGTGGCAAGCTATCTATTTATCGGTGGAATATTTATAGTTTTAGGTTTTTCTCAAGGTTTAATCTTCTTTCTAATAGGGGCGCTTTCTGTTGCTTTGGGCATTAAAGAAAACAATAAGCTATCTTAACTATTTATAGAAAATAGCTTAGAGCCATCTTATTAGTTAACTGCGTTATTATTTCAAATAAAAAAATAAGAAAAGCCGATTAAAAGGTTTTAGCGCATCTTTTAATCGACTTTTCCTAAACTATATATTAGAAATTAAAAGTAATCTCGATTTCCTTATCAAACAATTTCGCCTGAATGACATTTTCTCCTGATTGCACTTCCCCGAACAAAATGTCATTTAACAATACATTCGCTTTTAATAGAGCAGTATGGTGTTGGATGATTTTCTTCGTTTCAGCATCTGCAGAGATTGAAATCGAAATATATTGTTCAACAGGTAATTGCCATTTTTTTCTAGTATCTTGGATTGTACGTATTAGCTCTCTTATTTGCCCTTCCTGAAGTAAGTCATTCGTTAGTTGGGTATTCAGTAAGACACGACATCCATTCTCTTCTGCCAATACATAATGATCATTCACGATGGACTCTTTTAACACATGTGTTTTTAACAAGGTAAGTTTTTGATTATCGATGTTTATTTCCACTGCACCTTTTAATTGTAGTGTCATTTTTTCCGCTTCACTCAATTGCATTACATAATCTTTTACCTTATGCACTTGTGATCCAAATGCTGCACCAGCTGTTTTGTAGTTTAGTTTGTAGTGAATGGTTTCATAAGTAGTAAAGTCCTGTGTCCACTTACATTCTTTCACATTTAATTCATCTTGAATAATATCATTATACTGTGCATAATCTTCCACTTCTCCAACTACTGACATCACCATTTCCTTTAATGGTTGTTTCACTTTAAGTCCTTCACTATTACGAATACTTCGACCGAGTTCAACTACAGCAAGAACATTTCCCATCTGTTGTTCAAGTTGTTGGTCAAGCAGTGTTGCATCGTACGTCGGATAGTCTTGTAAATGAACACTTTCGCCACATAAACTTCTGTATACATCTTCTGCAAGAAAAGGCGTAAATGGTGCAAGCAGTTTACTTACAGTTGTCAGTACTTCGTACAATGTACTGAAGGCACCACGTTTATCGTCTGATAAACCGTTTGCCCAAAAACGAGTGCGTGACCGCCGTATATACCAATTACTTAGCTCTTCAACCAATTTGCCAATTTCTCTTGTAGCTTGTGTCATTTGAAAATCATCCATATATTTTGTCACAAGCTGAATCGTATGGTGTAACCGGGATTTTATCCACTTATCTAACTTCGTCCGTTTACCAGTATTTTGGCCGTCGTATTGAAAGCCATCTATATCTGCATACAACTGATAAAATTTAAATGTATGATCGAATGTATCAACGAGTTTGGACTTTGCCTCCATCACAATTTTCTTAGAAAACCGCTTCGAATTCCAAGGTGAACTATCCACTAAAAATGCCCATCGTAAAGCATCCGCACCATACTGTTGGATTAATTCAACTGGCTCTAATGCATTGCCTTTACTTTTTGACATTTTTTGTCCGTGCTCATCTAATACATGGCCTAAGGACAACACATTTTTGTATGGCGCTTTCCCTGTAAATAATGTGGATACTGCTAATAAACTGTAGAAAAAGCCGCGTGTCTGGTCGATGCCTTCTATGACAACATCTGCAGGAAACTGATTGGAAAATGCATCAACATTACCAAAAGGATAATGATGCTGAGCGAACGGCATCGAGCCACTATCGAACCATACATCAATGACTTCAGGTGTACGTTGCATATCCCCTTGACATGATGGACAACTACAAATCACGTCATCGATATAGGGTTTGTGCAGTTCCATGTTTTCGTCCAATGCTTCTTTTGCTAGTTTATTTAGCGCAGCAACACTATTCGGCGCTTCTTCATGACCACATGTCTCACAAATCCATACATTTAACGGTGTACCCCAGTAGCGATTTCGGCTAATGTTCCAGTCTACGATATTTTCTAAGAAATTGCCAAAACGTCCGTGTTTAATATGGTCAGGATACCATGTGACTTGTTCATTATTTTGTAGCATTTGCTCCTTCAAAGCCGACATTTTGATAAACCAGCTATCTGTTGCATAGTAAAGTAACGGTGAATCACAGCGCCAGCAATAAGGATAGCTATGTTCATATTTTTCTTTCGCAAACAGCAGCCCTTTTTCCGCAAGCATTTTGATGATGTCGACATCGCAGTCTTTGACGAACTTACCTGTAAGTTCCGGCACTTCTTCTGTATAGCAACCTTTGACATCCACCACATTGACAAAAGAAAGCTCGTGTTGTTGCACCGTTTTATAATCATCTTCGCCATATGCCGGAGCGGTATGCACAATACCCGTTCCGCTTTGATCTGTTACATAGTCCGCCATTACGACAACATGCCCTTTTTCCACTGTTACATATGAAAATGGCGGTTGATAGGCAACACTGGCAAAGTCTTGACCTACATGCTCACTTAACACTTCAACAGGTTCAGAAAATACTTTATCAACAAGTGTTTTAGCAAGGATATAAATGGTATTGTCATGTTTTACCCTGACGTATGTGATATGTGGATTCATGGCCAACGCTACATTAGCAGGTAATGTCCATGGTGTCGTCGTCCAACCAAGAAAATATTCGTCTTTCTCTTTCCGTTTAAACATCGCCGTTACCGACAAATCTTTTACATCCTTATAGCCTTGCGCTACTTCGTGCGAACTTAATGATGTTTGGCAACTTGGGCAATAAGGGGATACGCGATGTCCCTTATATAAAAGCTTTTCCTGATGCACGTGACTTAAAATATGCCACACTGATTCAATATACGCGTTACTTAACGTTAAATATGGATTATCTAAATCAATCCAATAACCTAATTGTTCTGTAAACGTACGCCATTTCTTTTCGTACGTAAAGACGCTACCTTTACATTCCTTAATAAATTGTTCGACACCATAGTTTTCAATTTCTTGTTTACCAGATATCCCTAATTTTTTCTCCACACCTAACTCAACCGGTAACCCATGTGTATCCCATCCAGCTTTACGTTCAACGTAGAAACCTTGCATTGTTTTATAACGTGCCACCACATCTTTAATCGTTCTGCCAAAAGCGTGACCGACATGGGGTAAGCCATTTGCTGTTGGTGGTCCTTCGTAAAATACAAAGGGCTTACTAGTGGCACGATTTTGGACAGATGCTTGAAATGTATTCTCTTCCTCCCATATTTTACGAACTCTTTGTTCCCTTTCTACAGTTGTCTCTTTGTTTTTCTCGACTTGCATGTAAACTCCTCCTATACAGTAGTGTATAAAAGGCATACAAAAAACCCCGTCCCAAGTAAGGGACGGGGTTAACCGCGATACCACCCTAATTCTATTGAAAACCGCTCAATAGCACTTAGCAACGTACAATCATACGTGTTCTTTTTAACGGTAGACACCCGAATTAGCCTACTATGTTCAGCTAATCTTCTCAGAGAGGATCTTCATGAAACATTTGCACACCGACTTCCACCAACATGTCGGCTCTCTGTAGAACAAAATGTAACACTACTTTTTCTCATCAACGAATTTGTATGCTTTTATTGTGACTCATCTTAACAAACTGCCATTTACTTGTCAATATTCAGACAATCTTTAATGCTTTGATGAAGTGCCTTATATTGAGGACGATCAGCTGTTAGAATATAAAAACTTTTTAATAGTGTTTTCCAGTTAAATCGTAATATTCGATAATGCTGGACATCCTGCTGTTCCTTTTGAGCGGACAACGTTGCCATCGTTTCATTTAACAAAGTGATCACTTCTTGCTGTGGCAACCCTCGTTCCAGCATCGTGAATAGAGGTGCTAACAGTCGTTCATCTTCATCATGAATAAAGGCATAATCTGTTTGCAATAACATGTTCAATAAAGGACGCAATATAGCGATGTAAGATGCTTTATTAAATTTAGCATTTTGCACTAATTCATCTACAAGGTCTGACACATGTGCCACACTATGAGCCCATCCTTTTCCTGGCACATAGCCTCTTACATCTTTTTCTGCATCTAAATAAGCCATTACCTTATTAGTAAGTTCCTCAATTTTATACGCTTCAAGAAAGTCATCTTCATTATCTCGAGTTAATATAAGGGCGATTAGTAGTGATGTAAAGGTTCTTGTAAAAACTGAATCTGTGTGATTTTCTCCAATGCCTTTACATAATAGATTAGTTAAACAGTAGTCAAACGTGTCATTTAATATTGCATGATCTAGTAAATTTTTTTCTAAAATCATTGTATAAAAGGTACCATAGATTAATCCATCTCGTAATTCGCTATCCACAGTGCCTATATGCACTAACATAGAATGTATGACCTTACGCTGATCTGCTTGTTGCCAAGTAATACTGTCATTTAGGAATGCTTGTAGTTCCCGCTTTAACTCCGTTTCACTTAATAATTGTCCCTGTAATAGCATATGTAGTTCCCCCTTTATTGGTGTTTATTACTTTTTTATGTGCCCTTCAGATTTTTCACAGCCAACATCGATTGATCCTGCATGATACCTGTTTCAATAAAACCAAATGAAGCGTATAATGTTTTCGCTGCGACATTCCCTATATGGTAAAAGAGGGATACATATTCTGCTTCCCCATCTGGCATCTTTTCCATCTCCATTAACATTTTTTCAAAGGCAAGTTTGCCATATCCTTTGCCCTGATAACGCTTTTCAATCATTATATGCCAAACAAAATAGCTCTTCTTTCTGTAAAAAACTTCCTTTTCAAATGATTCATGATCTAACGTATCATAAATATACATTAAAAATCCTACCGCAATCCCATCGGCATAAATGGCAATAGGATTCGCCGGTATCCCATCCGCATTTAACATATGAGCGTCCGCAAAGCTTCTCAGGTTAGTTGTTTCCAGAAAATCTTTTTGATTTTCTGCCACTTCAAGTGCTATTATTTCCTCTATGTTTTCCCCAGTAATCTTACGAAATTCAATCATTTTTCCACCTCTTCTTAGACAATCAACCTAAAATACCTCACATATAGAATGAAATATCATAATCAATCTTGATTTAAATTCCATAATTTTTCCAATGGAATGTCCGCTAATTTATGGCCATACTTATCAATAAGCAAACGATCAACAGCGATTTCTGGCCGCTCTGTATAAAATTTCGTAATTACATCACAGTGCGCCAGTGCTAAATGCTCCGTCATTTGCTTTGCAAAATCTGCTAATGGTTCAATATGTTTCACTTGGACGCCGTTCACAGAAAAAATACTTACTGATACATAATTAGTTCGTAGTTCCTCTTCATCAATGTAAAAATCTGCTATATCAAACTCTTTTACAGTCGCCTGTCTTCTTTCATCCATGATAACCAAACTATAATGAACTCGTTGAATGAGTATTGTCCATACTTCCAAATCTGTTAAACGCAATGTGCGTTCGAAATAATCAATCAATGTTAATACTCCTCTAGTCATTTTTATACAGTTACTTACAATAATTGTACCTTAATCCAAAATAAAAAAACAGCTTATACTTGTAAGCTGTTTTTAGGGGAGCTACTCTGAAATTTCAATCTCTTCCAAATCTCCAACAAAATCGTACTGATCTAATCGTTCTTGCAAACTATAAGTGATATTTACGTTTTGACCGATTGTGATTTTCTGTTGTGATGCAAAAAGGGGGAACCATACGCCATTCGTATGCTTGTTAATCATTTCTTCATTTGATAAACGTCCAATCTCTTCAGGTAATGCCCCTGTAACAACTAAAAATCGATCTTCCTCGATGGCAACGACCGTACCATATTTGTATTTTGCCGCTAAAATCGTTTTCGACACATTGTATTTGTTTTTTAAATAAGCAATTTGTGTACCATATTCCGCAGTAAAATAATCCATCGCTTCTTTTTTCACAGCAGAGTAAGCATGTATTTGGAAACTACTTTTGTTTTTTCTAAAATATTCCTTCTTCAGTTCTGCTTGGGCAAACATTCTGACTCCATAATATTTGTCATAAAAATCCTCTGGAGATAGTTGAAGCATTGCAAGCTTTTCGATCATTTCATTATCATTTTTAATTGCATTTACTAATTGCTCCCGTTCTAAAAGCTGTTGCTCAGCCAATGCCGCTACACTAAACTTTATACCTTTACTTAATGCATAGGCATAATAGGCATCCATTTCGATTAATGCCTGAAAATTAAGATTAGTAAACTTCTCATCTGTCTGACTGGCATCTTGAAGAACTGTATCATATATTTTTTCATCTAATATAGGTACTGCATTTGCAGATATCTCGTCCCCATTGTCGATTTGAGCGTAAATAAATATACCGATACATACAGTGAGTATGACGGTCAACATACTATACTGCCAGCGTCTAGATTGTTTTGGTATTGCGCGTTGCTCTATCTGCCTCACTACATTAGTCATGACCCGATTTTTACTAGCTTTTAAGTCTTTTAAAGCTTCTACTTCGTATTTACTCATGCAGCAGCACCTCCCATTGTATATGCTCTAGCTTAGGCTTTAACAATTCACGTCCTCTGCGTAGTCTTGTTTTCACTGTACTATCTGGAATACTTAAAAGCTTGGCAATGTCAGCAATAGGCATATCTTCAAAGTAAAAATAACTCAGTACCTCCCGTTGCTTTAATGGTAGTGCCAATATAGCATGTTCAATTAACGTTTGCTCATCTTGCTGTATGAGCATGTCCCTTCTTTCAAACGTTTGCTTAGCGAAAATTTTCTGTTGCACCTGTATTTTCCGATAGCTCCAACTGCGTAAATAGTCTTTACTTTTGTTCATGACAAGCCTCGATAAATAGGCTTTTAACTCTCCACGTTCTTCATATTTTTGCTGATTGTCGTAAAACTTAATAAAGACATCTTGTACGATATCCTCCGCTTCCTGTAAATCTTTCACATAATAATAAGCAAGACGAATAAGTCGTTCCGTATGTAGCTCCATTATTTCTTCTAGTTCCTTTACTAGCAACGTCTCGCCTCCCTTCTCTACCCTATAAACGGTGCTCAAGATACAAAGGTTTGTTTTTTTGGAAATTATTATTATTTTTCATCGAAATAAGGAAGTATCATTGATTTTTCATTGGAAGACAGCACAATATTTGTAGAAGGTGTACCGTAAGGCATTGCCTCATCAATAAACTGCTCTAATGTTTCAACTGAGTACGTGGCAAGTCTGACAATATAGCTAATTTCACCAGCGACCCGATAACAGGCTAGAACATCCGGATGGGCGTTACAAAAATTAGAAAGACTTTTACAATCTATCGACTTAAACAACACGATTGCTTGAATCGAACGCTCCATGTTTTTTAAATTTACTTTCGTTGTATAACCTTCAATAATCCCTTGCTCTTCTAGCTTTTTCACTCGTTCTATCACAGCTGGAGAGGACAAATGAACGATGCTCGCTAACTCCTTCATGGAGATTTTTGCATTGAATTGTAATTGGCGTAAAATTTCTGTATCGATTTGATCCATTTTGAAACCACCTTTTTTTATAAATTCATTTCCTCATAATTCCTTTGAATATTAAGAAAATAATCTTTTTTACATTATAGTACTTATGTTAATCACTGACATCATTTATTACAATTAGTTCTATAAAGGAGGCATCAATACATGAAAAAAACATTATTACTTTTAGCAAATGGCTTTGAGGCTGTAGAAGCAAGTGTCTTTACAGATGTGCTAGGCTGGAATAAATGGGAAGGCGATGGCACAACGGAAGTCGTTACAGTAGGCTTACATAAACAGCTACAATGTACATGGAATTTTCACGTCACACCTGAAAAATTGCTGCTTGAAATTACGCTCGAAGACTTTGATGCACTTGCTATTCCGGGAGGTTTTGAAGAAGCGGGGTTTTACGAGGATGCTTTTAGTGAGGAATTTCAGCAAGTGATTCACCACTTTAACGATAATAAAAAGCCAATTGCTACGATATGTGTAGCTTCTCTAGCTTTAGGGAATTGTGGCATATTACAAAATAAGAAGGCGACAACTTACAGTCATCCAACAAGTAAACGATTAGCACAGCTTCAATCTTTTGGTGCAACTATCGTTAATGAACGCATCGTACAAACAGACCACATTATTACTTCCTCAAATCCTGGCACTGCTTTCGATGTCGCATTTGGCTTGCTTGAAATGCTAACAACGACTGAAAATACACAGAAAGTGAAGGATTTAATGGGATTTAAATAATACAATGGAAAAGGGTTTCAGAACTTGTTCTATCGTTCTGAAACCATTTTAGTAATATGATTTTCGAATAACAAAAAACCGACCTCCTAAGAGATCGGTTTTTATTAAATAATTATTCAGCAGCTTTCGCGCGAAGAACCATTTGTAGGATACCACCGTGACGGTAGTAGTCTACTTCTACTTCTGAGTCGAAACGAGCTAAAGCTTGGAAAGTTTTAACTGTACCGTCTTCAGATTTAGCAGTAACTGTTAAGATATCACGTGGTTTAACATTGTCAGTAATGTTTACAGAGATTTCTTCTTTACCAGTTAAACCTAGAGAATCAGCAGATTCGCCGTTTAAGTATTGTAAAGGAAGAACACCCATCATTACTAAGTTAGAACGGTGGATACGCTCGTAAGATTGTGCGATAACAGTTTTCACGCCAAGTAGGAATGTACCTTTCGCAGCCCAGTCACGAGAAGAACCCATACCGTAGTCGTTACCAGCAAGTACGACTAAGCCAGTACCTTGCTCTTGGTATTTCATACATGCGTCATAGATGTACTCTACTTCGCCTGTTGGCCAGTAAGTAGTGAATCCACCTTCTGTACCAGGAGCTACTTGGTTACGGATACGGATGTTAGCAAATGTACCACGCATCATCACTTCGTGGTTACCACGACGAGAACCGTATGAGTTGAAGTCACGGATTGCAACACCGTTTTCGATTAAATATTTACCTGCAGGTGTATCTTTACCGATTGCACCAGCTGGAGAAATATGGTCAGTTGTAATTGAGTCACCGAACTTCGCCATAATGCGTAAGCCGTCTAAGCCTTTAATAGCTTCTGGCTCTTTTGCAAGACCTTGGAAGAATGGTGGGTTTTGGATGTAAGTTGATTTGTCATCAAATGTGTATAGAGACTCAGTTGATGTTTCAATTGCATTCCATTTTTCGTTCGCTGTGAATACAGTTTCGTATTCTTTTTGGAATAATTCACGGTTAACTACAGTACCTAATACTGCGTTAACTTCTTCAGTTGAAGGCCAGATATCAGCGAAGAATACTTCGTTGCCATCTTTGTCTTTACCGAATGAATCTTTTTGTAGGTCGATATCCACAGTACCAGCAAGTGCGTAAGCAACAACAAGTGGTGGTGACGCTAAGTAGTTAGCTTTTACAAGTGGGTGTACACGGCCTTCGAAGTTACGGTTACCAGAAAGTACAGACGTTACGAATAAGTCGTTGTCTTTGATAGCGTCTTCGATTTCAGGAAGTAATGGACCTGAGTTACCGATACATGTTGTACAACCGTAACCTACAGTATTGAAACCGATTTGGTCAAGGTATGTTTGTAAACCTGAATCTTCAAGGTAACCAGTTACAACTTTAGAACCTGGTGCTAAAGAAGTTTTTACCCATTTAGGAACAGTTAAGCCTTTTTCTACAGCTTTTTTCGCAACTAAACCAGCAGCGATTAATACGTATGGGTTAGATGTATTTGTACAAGAAGTGATGGCAGCGATTGCTACAGCACCTGTTGGGATTTCTACATCACCTTCAGCAAATTTAGCTACAGAAGTTTTTTCGAATTCAGCTTCAGTTAAACCGAAACCTTGAGTACCTTGTGGAGCCACTACTGCTTCTTTGTAACGAGAACGCATTTGTGATAGTGGAATTAAGTCTTGTGGACGTTTAGGACCAGAAAGGTTTGGTTCGATATCAGCTAAGTTTACTTCTAATACGTCAGTGTAAACTGGCTCTAATGTTGGATCAAAGAACATGTGGTTAGCTTTTAAGTAAGCTTCTACAACCGCGATGTGCTCTTCGTCACGACCAGTTAAACGCATGTAGTTTAATGATTCTTCGTCAATTGCGAAGTAACCACATGTAGCACCATATTCAGGAGCCATGTTAGAAATTGTTGCACGGTCAGCTAGTGGTAATTTAGATACGCCAGGTCCGAAGAACTCAACGAATTTACCTACTACGCCACGTTGACGTAAAACTTGTGTTACTTTTAAAGCTAAGTCAGTAGCAGTCGTTCCGTTTGGAAGATCGCCAACTAATTTAACACCGATAACTTCTGGAATTGGGAAGTATGAAGGTTGACCAAGCATACCTGCTTCAGCCTCGATACCACCAACGCCCCATCCAAGAACGCCGATACCGTTAATCATTGTTGTATGTGAGTCAGTACCTACTACTGAGTCTGGGAATGTTTCAAATGTGCCGTCAGCATTTTCGTTTACGTGTACAACTGGAGCTAAGTACTCTAAGTTTACTTGGTGAACGATACCTGTTGCTGGTGGTACAGCACGGAAGTTATTGTAAGCAGTTTGAGCCCATTTTAAGAAGTTATAACGCTCAGCGTTACGTTCGAATTCAAGGTCCATGTTTGCTTGTAATGCACTAGCATTACCGTATTTGTCAACTTGTACTGAGTGGTCAATTACAAGGTCAACTGGAATAGCAGGGTTGATTTTGCTTGGGTCGCCGCCCATTTCTTTCATTGCAGAACGAAGAGATGCAAGGTCAACTACTACTGGTACACCAGTAAAGTCTTGTAATACTACGCGAGAAGGTTTGAATGGTACTTCAGCTTCTGGATCAGCACCGTTACCCCATTTTGCTAATTCGTTTACGTGCTCTTCTTTGATTACATACGCATCATATTGACGTAAAACAGATTCTAATAATACTTTAATTGAGTAAGGAAGGTTTGAAACTTTTGCAACGCCAGCTTTTTCAATCGCAGCTAAGTCATAGTAATTGTAAGTTTTACCATTAACTTCGAATGATGCGCGGCTGTTGTGTAAATTACCTTGTGCCATTTGCGGATCCCCCTAAATATCTTTTTGAAAAGGCCTAATGTAAAGCATCTTTTCTCCACTACCCATGATAACGCATTCATATTCATAAGTAAATTACATTAATATTATCTTTTTCAATAAGTATTTCTTATGACAGGTAATATTTTTTGTTTATTTTACATGAATGAGCGAATTTGTGACGAAAATGACATATTTCAGCCTAATTTATTGTGAACTTTTCGTAAAAAAATATTCATAGATAGTTTTGAACAATAGTAAAATTGGTTGTTTACTATAAAAATACAAGGAATAAATCCTTTATGCACCAAATTATTACATGAAAATTACAATAAAGTGTTTTGGTTGCGCTTTCTTTTGTTACAAGTGCTAGTTATATTGTTTAGCACTCGATGGACTTTCTATGTTTAATAGTATTCTTTTATTAAAGATGAATGGACATTCACTTTGTGTTTCCATTATTATAGAATATAACTACTGCTTTTTGTAGACAAATAAGGTATTTTAGAGAAAATATAGCTTTCTTTCAAATTTGAAGGGGGATTATTTTACATGGAGCGAACTCAAAAAATAGCACCAAACTTTTTTTGCATTGATACACATGATTTAAATCGCAAGGAGCGTACAAGCGCATATTTATTAATTGATGAAAAAATTGCGTTAATCGAAACATCTGCCAGTCCTTCTGTTCCATATATAATAGAAGGTTTAAATGAATTACAAATCTCCTTAGAAGATATTGATTATGTTATCGTCACTCATATTCATTTAGATCATGCTGGTGGCGTAGGCCTGTTCTTACAAAGTTGCCCAAACGCAAAATTAGTCGTCCACCCACGTGGTGTGGCGCATATGGTAGATCCAAGTCGGTTGATTGCTAGTGCCAAGTCTGTCTATGGAAACGAATTCGAGCGCCTCTTTGATCCAATTTTACCTGTTGCACCAGAACGTATTATGGAAGCGAGACATGAGGATATTTTGTCATTAGGTCATCATCAATTAACATTTTATCATACGGAAGGTCACGCAAAACATCATATATCGATGCATTATTCAGCAACGAACGGCTTATTTGTGGGTGATACTACGGGCGTCTGTTACCCTGAAATGGCGGAGGAAGCAATAGACCTTATTATCCCTTCCACTTCCCCAAATCAGTATGATCCTGAAACAATGGAACAATCGATACAGTTATATGAGACATTAAATGTTCGAGAATTGTATTTTGGTCATTACGGTGCTTATTCAAATCCAGCAGAAGCCTATCGTCAAGTTCGCTACTGGACGCCTTTGTTTTTAGCTGAAGGTGAAAAGGCACTAGCCGCATCCGATATTTTATCAGAACAAGTGAAACTGCTGGATGCAGGATTACAAGCACTATTACATCAATACCTTCAAAACAATGGTATAGCAGAAAACCATCCAGTCTATCAAACAATACCTTTTGATACAGCAGTATCAGCAATGGGGATCCTTGATTATTTACAAAAGAAAATTAATGTTTAATACAATGAAAAAGAATCTGCTTGTTTCTCTTTTGAAAAAGCTCGCAGATTCTTTTTCATTCTTCAGGATTGAGATGCTCAAGCACAGCTAGAAAATTCTGTTCTTCCCCTAGTGCTCGAAAATTTCTAAATGGATTTCCTACGTCTTTCATTCGCTCTAGAACAGCATGTATTGAAAACTGTTCCGGTCGAAGCTTATCATTGACTTCATCCCAATATAGTGGTGTTGCAACTAAGCCCATTGGATTTCCCCGTGTAGAAAACGGTGCAATGATTGTTTTGCCTTCCGCATGTTGCACATAATCTAAATACAATCTATTTTGTCGATTTTTCTTTAGACGCTCAATTGTATATAATGCTGGCTTTTGTTCACATAAAAAACGACAAACAAACGCTGTAAATTGCCGCACTTGCGCATAGGAAAACGTATTATATGGTAATGGAATATAGACTTGTAAGCCTTTGCCGCCTGACGTTTTAACGAATGATTGCAACTTAAAGTAGTCAAATATTTCTTTTAAATGAAGTGCTCCACTTACCGCCAGTGAAAATGCCTCGACAGACGGCGGATCTAAGTCAAAGACAATCTCTGTTGGTTTGTCCGTAGCAATGGTTTGAAAAGGAATGTGGAATTCTAAGGCTAGCTGGTTCCCGAGCCATAATAATGTTTCGACATTATTGCATAGTATAGTCGGCTGATCACTGATCCTTATCGTTGTAACAAAATCAGGGACATGCTCCGGACTACTTTTTTGATAGAAACTCTCGCCAGGTACGCCGTGAGGAAAACGAATTAGCGTAACAGGCCGATTGTGTAAAAAAGGCAAAAGGAACGGTGCAATATTTTGTAAATAGTACAAATAGTCATCTTTGGTTATATCGATTTCTGGCCAAACCGGCTTGCTTGGATGTGTTACTTGTACTTGTTCGGGAATCGGCATCAGCTGCCGTTGCATTTGTTGCCAATTGCATGCCTGTGGATCTATCTCCAATCGAAATGCACGAAACCTTGGCTCTCTTAATTTTTTGCCATCAAAATCGATACATGCTACATCCACACAAATGGACGGTTCTAATTGCCATGTCTCATTTTGTTTGCGACCATTTGCTTGAAAAAACGCAATGAGTGTATTCATTTCATCCTTTTTCATGCCATGTTTAAAGACGACTACTTCTGTTAATAGTCCTTGTCGGTAAACACAACCATGAAAAAACCCATTTCCTTTATCATATTTAGTGACAATTACTGTGACAAAGCGCCAGTTTTTTATTTTTATCCATTGTGTAGTCCGAATGTTTTCTTGCCATTTACTATTCTTCTTTTTGGCAATAAGCCCTTCCCCATTATTGCTAATGATGAATTGCCATAATGTTTGATTATTTTCAAAAACATCGATGGCTTGCAAACGTCGATTATCTTCATAATGAATAGTAGTTGGTAGCTGCAAAGACGTAAAAAGAGACGCTAAGTGCTGCTTGCGTGTCTTTAAATAACGATTCGTTTGGCTTTCTCCTTTTAACTGCAATAAATCAAAGACAATAAAATGGCATGGAAACGATGTTGCATGTGCAGCAATCGCTTCTTTATTTTGCATTCTGCCTCTTTGTTGTACTTTTGAAAACTCACTTTTATAGTCATTCGTTAAATAAACGAGTTCCCCATCAAGCGTTAAAGGTAAGTATGCTTTTATTTCCACATAAAGCTTTTGACAATACGTCATTATTTCCGGAAATAAATGATTAAGAACATTGCCATTTCTACTTATTAAAATAGGTTCCGCTTCAACCCATTGCAAAATACAGCGAAATCCATCGTACTTTGTTTCGTACAGCCAATCTTCACCTAACGGCACTTCAGTTGCTTCAGTTAATAACATCGGTTTGATAATGCACACCTACTTTCTTTTGGACGTACAGTTTTAACGATTTGTATTTAGCATACATAAAAACCATCAAAATATAACATAGTAAGAAAAACGAGGTGACAACATGCATACAGTTTGGAAAGGCAGTATATCATTTGGTCTTGTCAACATACCTGTTAAACTACATGCTGCTACTGAAAATAAAGACATTAAATTACGGCAACTTCATAAAGAATGCCATACACCGATTAGCTATAAAAAAGTATGTGAAGGCTGCAACCAAGAAGTAACGGATGAAAACATTGTAAAAGCATATGAGTATGCAAAAAATAAGTTTGTCGTGCTGGATGAAGAAGAATTAGAAAACTTACGGAAAGAAAATGAAGATAAAGCGGTTGAAATAATCGATTTTGTGAAGCTAGGCGAAATTGATCCGATTTATTTTGAACGCACTTATTTCTTATCACCTGATACAACCGGTAGCAAAGCATATGCACTCTTACGACAAACATTAGAGGAATCCGGTAAAATTGGTGTTGCTAAAATTATTATTCGTTCGAAAGAACAGCTTGCCATCGTGCGTGTCTATCAAAATGCACTTGTAATGGAAACCATTCATTTTCCCGATGAAGTTCGCAGTGTGCAAGACGTGCCAAATATTCCAAGCGAGCCAACGATTGTTCAAAAAGAATTGGACGCTGCCCTGATGCTTGTTGACCAGTTAACCACTGTGTTTGAACCAGAAAAATATACCGATGAATATCGCAATGCTCTAATGGAATTGATCGAGGAAAAGAAAACAACAAATACAGTGTCTGCAAGCGATAAACGTCCTCTTCCTGATAACGTTACCGATTTAATGTCCGCACTCCAAGCTTCATTAGATAAAACAAAGAAGCCTGCCCCACGTAAAAGAGCAACGAAAACGAAAAAAAACGCATAGAGTTGCTTAAACAAGAAAGACATCGACAAATCTACTGTCGATGTCTTTTATTTGTATCGAGATATATTTTTAACAAAAGAAACATTTGTTCCCATTTTGTGTTATACTCAAATTAAAATTAGGAGGTGCATGCAGTAATGACCGACATTCATATTGAAGAACGCATGAATCATTTTCGTGTTCAAGGATTAAGTCTATTGTTTATTGAACAAGGGCACATCAGTAAAATGGAACATCACGGAACCCTTGAAGCTGGAACTAAACGGAAAGTAAATGCTCATTCTCTTTTTCATGCCTGTTCCATAAGCAAATTTTTAACTAGCTTGCTCGTAATGTCCCTAGTTGAACAAGACTATTTAAATTTAGATGAGGATGTCAATAAAAAATTAATATCATGGAAAGTACCTGATAGTCGATTTACGAAGCACACTAAAGTGACATTACGGAACTTACTTTGTCATCAATCAGGAATTGTGGATCCGGCTCATAGCTTCCCACCACTAAATGCTCGTGATGCGTATCCTACAATGAAGGACCTGTTAAATGGTAAAACTCCTTATTGCAAAAGGGCCATTGAAGTGAGCAATGAACCATGGCATGCGTTTCATTACTCAGATGCTGGCTATTGTATTATTCAACTATTAATTGAGGACGTTATGCAACAGCCCTTTGAAAATAGTATGGAACAATTTATTTTTAAACCGTTACATATGGAAAATAGCACTTTTTCTACGTCTATGATAAATTCACATGAAAAAACATATGCTTGTGGCCATCATCAAAATGGCCAATTAGTTGCAGAGAACTATCCTACCTATCCTTATCCTGCTGCTTGTGGCTTATGGACTACCCCTACTGACTTAGCTCAATTTTTACTAGAATTCATAGCTGCTATTAAGGGGGCAAGTCAAATCGGTATTTCGGCCATGCTCGCTAAAGCGGTACTAGAACCACAAGGAGGCAAGGAATGGACCGGTCTAGGTGTATTTCTTGAAGGCGCACAACAGGAAGTTGAAATTTCCTCACTTGGTTGGGGTGTAGGATTTCAATGCATGCTTGTCGCCTATCCATATTTAGAAAAAGGTTTTATCGTCATGACGAATACAGATGTAGGTGTTCATCAAATGCAAGGTATCATTGGTGAACTATATCGTTCGTTTATGAATTCTACATGAAAGAGCATGTTAGCCCATTGCTCTTTCATTTTCTTTTATTAGTCAAGTTGCAATTCTTCTAGATTCACTGTTAGTTTATTGCGTAGAACATATAAAACACTTATGCCAATGATGAAAGTAAGGACATCCCCAATAAAAATCGACCAAATGATACCATGGAATCCAGCGATACTACTCATAATAAATAAAACGGGTATCATAATGAGACCTTGTGTCAAGGACATAATCATCGCTGCTTTACCTTGACCAGTCGCTTGGAAAATGCCAATGATAAGGAATGTAAAACCAGTGACGAATAAAGAAAGGAAAATGACTTTTATTACATAGCTTCCTAGTTCAATTAACTGTGCATCTGTCGTAAATATACCGACTAAATGATCGCCTGTTAAAAATACAAGAATGGCGAAGATCGCTGCGATAATCGCTACCGTTAAAGTCGTAAATGTTATCGTCGATTTCATGCGTTGTTTATTTGCAGTAAAGTTGTATGCAATAAGCGGTACTACACCTTCACAAAGCCCCATAATAATTAACTCCGGAAATTGTAAAATACGTTGTGATATGCCATATGATGCCACTGCCGCATCTCCATAACTAGCTGCAAAGTTGTTAAAGACCAATGCTGTTAATCCCATTAAAGCACTCATTAGCGCAATTGGAATTCCAATTTTTAATACTTCAAAAACGACTGATTTTTTAATCTTAAAATATTTTATTGAAAAAGTTAAATACTCACTTTTTCGGACAATATGCCAACTATAATAAAGAACAGCACCAATATTGCCAATAAGTGTCGCTATAGCAACGCCTGGAACACCCCAATGGCAAGCGAAAATAAAAATAGGATCGAGTATTAAATTAATGCCTACACTAATAAACATGCCGACCATCGATACGATGGCAGAACCTTCAGCACGTACAAGTTGCTCTAGTGAGAAGTTTAAAATAATAAAAGGTGCACCAATTAACATGACTAAAATATATTGCTTCGTGTAGTCGAACGCAGCTGCACTAGCTCCGAGCCCTGACGTAATATTATTCGTTGCGAATAGGCCGACTAGCATCGCTAAAATGCCCAATGCAATGGAGGCGTAAAAGGAAAAAGATGATACTTCTTTTATTTGTTGAAGCTTTTTTTCTCCAAGTAGGCGTGAAATAAATGTACCAGCCCCTACACCGATTAGGTTGCCAAGCGCCATTAATACTGCAAGGACCGGTAAAGTAAGTGTAATGGCTGTCATCATAACAGAATCATGTAGTAAGCCGATAAAATAGGCATTTAATATTGTATAAATGACACTGACGGACATGCCGAGCATCATCGGTAACGAGAAATGCGCCACAGCTTTTGCAATTGGTGCTTTCTCAAAATAATAAGTGTTTTCCATAAAATAATTCTCCTTTAGTAATTTGTTAGATATCTAACTAAATAAGCAGAAGAACTGACTTAATCAGCCTTCTTAATCCAAATTTTTTATAATACGATTTAATAATGCTACTAGTTGTTCTTTTTCCTCTATGGAAAAGCCCTTTGTCATTTCGTCATCTAGCTCCTCAAAAAACAATTGAAAGTCTTTAACGAGCGCTATGCCCTTAGGAAGCGGTCGAATTATTTTACGACGTTCATCCGTTAAATCGACTTTTCGTTCAACCAACCCTTTTTTCTCAAGATTCGTTACGATACTTGAAATAGACGAGCCTCTTCGTTGAAAGACGTTCTCCATATGTTTTTGCGTAATGCCCTCTTCCATATGTGACACTAAGTAATCTAGCGCATGGCCTTGTTCAATCGTAATATCGTACGATTCGAGCTTTTTGTCACCCCGCTGCTTCATTTGGTGACCAATCATACGAATTTGAAACTGATAATTGACTTCATTCATCGTATCACCCTTTTCAATTTGATTTCGCTATTAGTTAGATTTCTAACTAATAATAAAACAGCAACTTTTAGAAGTCAATTGTTTTAATTAGAAATCTAATGAATTATAATAAGGGTACCTGGCACTAAAACGATTATGAATTTTCTGAATAGTTTGGGTGCCTGGCACTCTGAAAGGATGAACAACTTGATTACAAAAGCTAATATAATTGAACAACCGTATTCCGGACAATATGAAGAGAAAGTTTATGATGTTCCACATCAGGGTAGTTCCCTACACTGGACTTGGATAAAGTTTGAAGATGATAATTATCATGAGTGGTGCGGGCAATTTAGGGGGGCACAACGAGCTGTTGCTTTATCGAGTAAATACAATTTGATTTTACTTGCTACATCTGATTATTTATTTCAAATAGATTGTATTCGTAACAAAGTAACTGCATTCGAGTCCAGCGATGATACACAAAAACAATATCAAGATTTAACCGTAACCCCCTTAGGTGATTTCATATTAGCCGATTATTTTCATATAGAAAAAATCAGCGATTCTATACACAAGAGAGAATTAATTAACAGTCCAATGGCAATGGATATGATTACATTCAATCGCTGGACAGAAAATAAATTACTTATAAGTTGTCAAGAACTAGGCGTTGTAGACAGTAAGATAGAGTTAGAATTCGATGCAACGTCTGACGAACTAACCATTGTCTCTAGAAAATACAATTACTAACATAATCTGATATTCAGGTATACAGCCTATTATTGGATAACCCATCACTTTATGTTAACATTTACAAAAAGATAATAGAGGTGTTCATTATGGTGACTATTGAAGACTTTACAGCACTTGATATTCGAATCGGTACCGTTATTCAAGCGGAAGAACTACCGAAAGCGAGAGTTCCAGCAATTAAAATGCACATTGATTTTGGTGAAACGTTAGGAATGAAGCAATCTTCCGCTCAAATTACAAAGCGCTATACACCACAAGAAATCATAGGCAAACAAGTAGTAGCGATTGTTAATTTCCCTCCTCGTCGAGTAGCAGGTTTTAAATCAGAGGTTCTGGTGATTGGCGGCGTACCAATAGAAGGCGATGTTATTTTATTAACACCAGATCAACCAGTAGCTAATGGCACTAAAATTAGTTAAGTATCCCATTAAAATGCAACATGAACTAGTCTATATGAAGAAAAATTTTAACTTTTAATCTATTGCACGGACAACTGGCTATTTCCTAATAGCTTCTTCAGCATATTAATAGTAGTGTAAAGCTACTCACATAGCCTTATAAAAACTCTCCTGTTTTAGGGTCACTTCGATTAGGAAGTGACTCTTTTTCTATTTCATACACCCATACAGAGCAAAAATTACGCTAGTCCTTTTCTTAGTCAATTTCAATTATGAGCGGATGTATGTTAGACTTAAAAATTAGTGCATATAGCCACCGACATATTTGGTTGTCTATTTTTTGTTGGATACCGTAAGATAGTGAGCGATTACGAATAGAAAAGGATGATAATTAATTGCGTAACGAACAACAGAACAAGAAATATATTTACACATATGTACACCATGTAGACGAATTCGATTTATGTAGAATGGAGATGCGTGCATTTTTCAACCTCGATTCAGAAGCAAACTTTATTATCAGTCATGTTGATGTGGAGCCTAGTCGCAGTCCTTTTATAGAAGACCGACTTGAAGTGCTATATGAAGAAAATAGTCTCGACAACATCAAGAAATTACTAAAACATTTCATAGTAGATGCAAAAACTTATAAAGTTGTTTGTTTAAATACATTTGATATTGGCAACACGAAGAAAATTGCGCAGCCTGAACGCCGCGTGATCGAGCGTGAACTAGGATTACTTATTGAGGGTGAACCGGATCTTGACCATCCTGAAGTGGTCTTTGGACTGCTTTTATTAGATGGTAGATGGTACTTTGGGGTACATAGCAAAAGTGAATCGATTTGGCGTAAACATTTACACAAACCATATAGCTATTCAACAGCGCTTAGCACGAGAGTTGCTCGCGCAGTAGCAAACATTGCCGTTCCACAGCCCCAAAATATTCGTGCAATTGATCCATGCTGTGGTATCGGAACGGTCATCATTGAAGCGCTTTCGATGGGCATGACGATTGAGGGGCGAGATTTAAATCACTTTGTTTGCCAAGGTTCACGGGAAAACATTGCTTATTTTGGATTACAAGGCAATATCACATTAGGCCCTATTTCAGAAGTAACGGAACACTATGATGTAGCCATCATTGATTTACCTTATAATTTATTTACACATTCAACACGCGAAGATCAATTTGATATTGTCAAACATGCTCGCCGAATTGCCGATAAAGTAGTGATTGTGACCATTGAAACAATCGATGACTTAATAACAGATGCAGGATTGGTTATAGTCGACCGATGCATCGCTAAAAAACAAAGGTTTTTACGTCAAATTTTATTGTGTAACTAAATAATGTACTACCATTCGAGCTGATTATTTGCTTCACTTGCATCAGCTCGAATATCTTTACCCTACCCTTTATAAATAAACGATACAGCCTCTTCCCTCTAATTCCTCTAACCACGTTGGTCTTTGTAGTTCATGATTCCATCGAAGATCTAGACGCTCTAATCCTTCGATTTCCAATAGAGATTTCGGCAATTCTGTAAGAAGATTACTGCGCAAATCAATTTCTAATAAATTTTTTAATTGTCCAATCTCTTCTGGCAATGTTGTGAGTTGATTATGTCTTACATTTAATCGTCTTAATTTTAGACATTGCTGTATGGATGGCGGGATCACTTGTAATTGATTTTCTTCCAAATCCAACACCCTTAGTAAGGTTAATTCACCTATATTTGCTGGAAGCGCAGCAAGTTGATTATTTTTTAAATGCAATTCTTGTAAATTACGTAAACGACCAATCGATGTCGGCAATGCTGTTAATTGATTATTCATGATCCGAAGCTCTACTAGTTTCGTTAATTGCCCAAGCTCATTTGGCAACTGTCTTAATTGATTATCACTAAGATTTAAATATTTCACTTTGACTAGTTTGGCGATTTCAGATGGGATGGATTGGAGCTTATTGTTATGAAGATATAAATAATCCTCCATATTATGAAGCTGACCAATTTCAGGTGGGATTACATCTAAGTTATTATGTCCTGCGTCTAGCATAACCAGCTCTGTTAAATTCCCTATCGCAGCTGGCATATGACTAATTTTATTAACTGATATATTTAATGTTTTTAAGTTTTTCATGTCGTAAATTGCAGCAGGAATTGTTGTGAATTCATTATCAAATAAGCTTAAATGTGTAACTGCTTCTAGTGGTACATCTATATTTGGTAACGCTTCTAAATTCATATGGTGGAAGTTTAGTTTCATTCGTTTTTCTCCTCATTTGTTTCATAGTCATTCATTAAAAATTAAATGTAAATAATCGCCGTGGCCTCGAATGAGTTCCACCTCATCTTTTGATGAAATCCAAAAATAATGGAACATTAGTCCAGCTTCATCCCCTCCACCTGTTGGGGCATAATTCCATTCATCTGGTGTTTCGCATACGTGTATTTTGTAAAAAAATCGATTATGTATAATACCATCATCATTTTCCCAAAAGTCTTCTGCAAGTAGCTTTTCGACTTTGAAATCTTTCAATCCGGTTTCTTCTTGCATTTCCCTTATAACGGCATCTTCAGTGCTTTCTTTCGGCATTACAGTTCCTTTAGGAATCTGTATGCCCGCTTCCAAAACGGAATGACGAAAAACTAACACTTGTATTATACCTTCATTAACACGGCATATATAGCCATAAGCTTTTTTTATGGGCAACATAAGTAACCTCCCTTAGTTGCTTCTTAATGCTTCATTTATCGCCCAGCTTTGATGTTCATGGAATAATTTTTCTTGTGCTACATTCGGTTCTACCCATTTTAGAAAATGGCCTTCTTCTAGAGGAGCGGCGACTTGCTTCCCTTTCGTGCATAAGTAAAAATAGCCATCCCCAAGATAATATTTAAATTCATTTGTAGAATAAAAATATCTTCTAGCACGTCCAATATAATGGCCGACTGTTATAGCCATTCCCATTTCTTCAAGTGCCTCTCGTTTCAAACATTGCTCATGTGTCTCATTATTTTCTAACCCGCCTCCTGGAAGAAAATACTTACCATCGCTTGTTTGAATAAGGGCTATTTTGTCTTGCTGATGATTGAACATGATACAATAGACAGCAGGTCTCCATATGTAATCTATTCCTTCTTCTTTTTTGCCAAATGTTTTAATATCCATAATTATCCTCTCCTTTGCTCTTTTTCACATGAGAACATTAAAAAAAGCGGAATTCTCATTCTACGTTGAAATTCACTGTCACTGCTAAAATTTTCGATTTTCGGCATACCTTCTCTCATATCCCTTATTGTAAATCCTGCATGCTTTAAAAGCTGAAAATACTCTTCAACTGTTCGATGATATTTTACAATATGTTTATCTATCCAAGGTTCTACTCTTTTACCACTATGAAAATAATCATCGACAATCCAATTTGTCTTAGAGGCTGAGGTTACTGCACTTTTACATGATGAAGTTAAAATAGGATGCTGCACACTAAAGATGAATTGTCCGTTCGATACTAAAGCGTTATAAATGGCTGAAAAAATGCCTTGTAAGTCTGCTAAATAATGGAGTGCTAATCGTGAAACAACGAAATCATATGTTTCTGTTGGGAAATGCCATTCTTCCATTGCAGAAAAGTACATATGTCCGGTTGTTGTTGCAAGGTTTTTACTAGCTGCTCTCACCATATTTTCTGATCCCTCAACACCATCATAGTGGATACATCCTTTTTGCAGAAGCTCCACACCAAACTGAGCATCACCACAGCCTAAATCTAACACCCTTTTCCCATTTATATCACGCATTAGTTCTAATATTATCGGTTTTTCAATGCTATTGTTCGGACTTTCTAGTCGATTTCTTCTCGTTAAGTAATCCTTGAAAAACGTTGCATCGTCGTAAGCTGATGCACCACTGTATTCCATGCGATTCACTCCTTGTAGATTTTCTCTAAAATCATCATACCTTATAATAGGTAAATATTGTTTATATAACCAAAAATAAAAAGACCACAAATTAGTCCTCACTAATATGTGCTCCACTATTTTAAATCACATTATGGAAATCGATGGTGCCCTTCAATAATTACCCCATTATATCTGGTGGAAGAAACTTATTTTCTATTAAAATCATCTCTAAATATCTTTTTATCATAGGTAAAGATACTGAACTTAATGTGCTTTATATTTACTGTCTCCCATGACTTGATTCCAAATATTTTTATCGATTAGGTTATCGACTAAAGCAAGAATGTCATTTACCTGTTCTTTCGTAAATGGTTTACATGACCTTAGAACATTTTCCCGGTTTTCAGCAAAAAAAGAAGGCGATTTTGATACATAATCCCAATTCCGATAAAAATAAGATTCAGTAATTAATTACTGCAACATAATAGACCCCGTTGCACTAAAAAATTTTTGCATTGTTTTAGATTAAATTTAAGTGAAGTTTTTATACAAATCACAAAAGGCATCAAGAAATTGCTCTTGATGCCTTACATTTTATCTCTTTGCCAGAGTTAACCGATTGAAGCAATTCACTCTATCGAAATATTTTATGTTCATAGAGAAAATCATAAGAAAGGTCGACGAATAAATATTCGTGTTCATTGATGGCAATTGAAAACGTTCGCGTAATTTCTCCTGTCTCGATATCTCGATACAGTTCTGATATTTCTCCATTTTGATCATTGCGCATTTTAATAATGGTTTGCAGGAAATACGGTCGCCAGCTCCAATTTTTATTAATGGCACTTGGTTGTAATTCCCACTTTCCTTCTAAACGCATAACGTTGGGCGTTAGTTGGAAACCGTCCTCATTGCAAATGTAAAGTCGGAACGAGTAATGATCTAATAGCTCCGCTAAATGCTCTAATTGCGAAATATTATCGCTAGAGGGTTTAATACGATGAACAATCGCCTCTAGCTCCTCTCTTAATTTCTTTAGCTCGAAATATTGCGCCTCAAGCATTTTCTTTTCAGAAGTAATGAATTGCTGGCATTCTTCTTTAAAACGTTCCTTTAATAGATCTTTCGCCACAAATGTCTTTGCCGCATTAGCTAAATAGGAACCTTGATAGAATCGTCCACCATTTTTCCAAGCAAACTGCAATTGATAGACAGTGCCAATCCCTTCAAACAATAGGTTAGCACCGATTTTATAGGCCAAACTTCCAATAGCTGAAATCATGTCAGACTGTGCAGACCATGAATCATAATTCAAATCACGAATATTGACCTTTAAAATTTGGGGTGATAATAATGCAATGTGCTCTAAATGACTTTCAGCTCCTACTTCCTGTACCGCAATTTTCACACCGAACGTTGTAAAATAACGTAGTGCGTGGTGCAATTTATTAATATCGCCTAAAAAACGATGCTCTGAAACCACTAATACGATGCGTTGTAAATCATCTTCGCTTATATATTGTTGAATAATATTAAAGTGACTTTCACCGAAATCTTGCATTAACAAATTGGGATTGCTTGGAATATAAATATCTATGTCAGGTGCTACTGCATCTATTTTGGATAAAGCGGCGTGCAAAATTTTATGTTCCATATCAATGCGATATTCTTCTGGTATATCTTCATTATTAACGAAATCTTTTAAGTTAATTTGTTGGCCTTCTATTTGTAACTGTCCGGAAATTTCGTAGGCAATCACCGTATGCGCATCCGCGCTAAATATCGGTTGAAAATACCCATGTATTTGATCTAAATTTGTTAACACTTCAATTGCGTCCATTGTCGAAACCTCCATACTTGAATAACCTACTGTTATTCAAAAATAACATTAACAACTACAGTTCATTTCACGAAAAAACTCTCTGACTGTATAATAGTTTGTTTATTGGATTTTCGCAACTTCACTTGCCTTAAATTTTTGTAGAATGGACACGCCAATTACATGGTCACTAATTCTTTTTGCTGTTGTTTTGGTGCAACTAGCTCTGGTTGACGCACCCAGCTCAATCCGAGCGTACCTTCCCCTGCATGAACGCCAACACAAGCACTTAATGGCATCACATGGAACGTAATCAGCGGGTACGATCTTTCTAAAATTGTTTTCCAATTTAGTGCGCCTTCTTCATTATTACAGTGAATAACCGCGACCTCTGGAATGATGTGCGACTCCAAATCGTTGATTAGAAGGTTTTCTACATATGCTTTTGCTTTTGCTATCGCACGTACTTTTTCCTTCATCACAACCTTACCATTATCAAAAGAAATAACGACTTTTATATTTAATAAGTTGCTTAAAAATGCTTGTGTCCCTGAAACGCGACCACTTTTATGCAATTGTGATAAACTTGCCGGGATAAAGGATAACTCACTATGATCTGCAAGCTCATTAATCTTTTCAACGATTTGAGCTGGTTCAACCCCATCTTGTTCTAATCGTTGACCAAGTTCAATCATTTTCATCATCGGGTACGAACCAATTTTTGAATCGACTGGATAAACTTCAAATTGAGCCTGCTCCGCTGCCGTGAAAGCGCTTAAATAAGTGCCCGACAAATGTTGCGAAGTATGAATAGCAATAGCACAGGCATAGCCCTGTTGCTTTAATGATTTATATAACGCGACCACTTCACCAATGACTGGCTGTGATGTTTTTGGATGTGTTTTCGTCGTACGAAGTTTGTCATAAAATTCATCATGTGTCATATCAACAGTTTCTCGTAATACCTCTTCTTCAAATACAATATTAAGTGGTAAAACGTGAATTTGATTGTCCTGTATAAATTTCTCATCTAACAATGCTGCTGTATCTGTAACCCATGCTATTTTCTTGTTCATGAATTGCTGTGCTCCTCGTCTATTGTAAAATATTATGTTCTTTATAGCTTATGCAACTATACATAGACAGAACCGTGATGAATAGTGACATTTATCATAATCATCTAAATTATTTCCATCGTTCGACATTATTCCGACAATATTCACAATAAAAAAAAGTATCCTCAAACCATGGCGTAAGGACACGTTGAGGATACTGCACTACATTATTCATTCATAAAGAAATACCAAACCACTGCTAGGACCATTAACGATAAAAGAACGGCAATTGTTACACGTAAAGGAGAAATCGGTGCATTTCCTCCTACACGACCGGTTTGACCGTTGACCATAAAGCGATAAATTTTTTCTTTATATCTAAAAGAAGAAAGCCAAATTGGTAACATTAAATACTTGTATGTAATGTCATTATGGGTTGTTGAAAAACGAACATTGGATACAACATCAGCAAATGTTTCCCTACGAATTTTTAAAGTAATTTCCCCTTCAAGATGGTCGTGTATTTCTCGCTTTGCTTGGTTCCAACCATCCTGTAACCCAATACTATAACGTTCCGATAAAAAGCCCGCTACATATTCTGGCTTATAGGATTTATTATTCAATAAATTAAAAGGTTCGATTTTGCGCATCATTTGTCGATTATAGCGTGTCGTTGCACTAATTAAATGGTCATCAATAAACTCCTGGTAAAAACCACTTGTAGAATACCAATCTGTTACAGTCTTTTGATTGCCATCTTTATCTGTTACTGTTCGGTGTTTACCATAGCTTGCCGAGTAGCGGGAGCTAGTTTTTGTATCAAACGTCCAATACGGTAGGTACACACCTTTAAAAGAATCTGGCTTGGCACTAATTTTAGCCGCTTTTGGCGTAAACCATCTACCTTTAATCCACTTTTGAAAATTTTCCCCAGCCTGTTTGTCTGTTATTTCAAAAGCACAAACGCCATTTGGAGCAAGGGTATTGTCCGCACTCGCTTCCATTACTTGATTGGAGCCACAATACGGGCAGCTATCCGCTACTTGCAAGGCATCGTAAATTGTTTCTGCTGCACACGCTTTACAAATTACCGTTTTTTTCTCGACGCCCCAGTTAAAGTTTCCGCGTTCTTCTGCTTGTGCAAAATCCATTTCCTGCGCTACTTGTTCGTGCTCCATTTCCGGTGTAGCAATCGCTGTTTCAAAGCCACAATATGGACAAGTTAGTTTGCCTGTTGCAGGATTAAATTCAATTGATGCACTGCATGATGGACATTCAGCATCAAAATCTAATTTTGCCTCTTTGACGTTATCCGCTTCTTGCGTCGTCATCATCAGTCATCTCCTTACTTTAGATCCTTGTCATCAAAAATATCGCCACATTCTGGGCAGAATTTTGGTGGATTTGCAGGGTTCTCTGGTTGCCAACCACATTTATCACAAGCATATTGCAATGCTTCCACAGGTTTTTTCGCCCCACATTCACTACAGAATTTACCTTTATTCATTGTGCCACATGCACATGTCCAGCCTTCATCTACCGGCTTGGCTGTGCCACAGTTCGAGCAAAATTTACTCGTATTGTCTTGACCACATGTACATGTCCAAGCATTTGATGGGCTAGCTTGTGTTTGCGTCGATGCTTGTGCCTGTTTATTCTGCTCGCTCATTTGGAATAGTTGGCTTGCATTGACACCACCTGCTTGTGTTGCCATATTCATACCCATAAAGCCCGCCATGGCCCCGCCATCATTGCGTGCAGCAGCAGTCATCGCCTCAGCTTGGGCTCCCGTTAAATGTGCAGCCGCCATCCCAGGATCACGCATAACTGCATTGCGCTGTAGCTGTTTAATCATCGCTTCATCTTCTTCAGATGCTTTCAATGAACTAATCCCAAATGAAACCACTGCTAAACCGCGTGTTGCCAACCATTTTTCAGAAAGCACTTTGTTAAGGGCATCTGCTAATGCCACAGTATGGGCAGGTATTTCACTATAACGCACACCACTTGCCGAAATATGAGCAAAAGCTGGTTGTAACGCGGTCATGAGCTCTGTTTTTAATTGACTATCGATGGCATCACGCGTGTATTCGCTCTCTACATTGCCACAGACATTCGTATAGAATAATAATGGGTCTACAATTTTATAAGAATATTCGCCATGACAACGAATGGCAATATCAATATCTAAGCCAATATTGCGGTCAATAACTCGGAAAGGAATCGGTGCAGGTGTACCATACTTATTACCGACTATTTCTTTTTTATTGAAATAATACACACGCTGATCTTTACCAGGCTCTCCTCCAAACGTAAAACGCTTGCCGATTTGCTTAAACGTTTCCGTAATGTTTGATGACAGATCATCGCCATACATAATCGTTGGTTCGGTAGACGTATCATAGACATATTCACCAGACTCTGAAGAAAACTCCACCACTTTTCCCTGCTCGACTATCATCATACATTGCCCTTCATTGATAGCAATGATGGAGCCATTACTAATAATGTTGTCATGTCCTTTATTGGAGCCACGTTTCGAAGTGCGTTTAACACCTTTCGCAACAAGCACATCCGCTGATAAGGACTCGCAGTAAAAATACTCACGCCATTGATCTTCTAATACACCTGCTAATGCACCAATACCTGCTTTTAATAAACCCATTTTATTTCCCACCTTCAAATATATACTTACATATTATTTTAGCACTAAAAAACATGTATTCTCTATTGTATTACGCAGGAATAGACAATTTGTTTCAAAAATTTCGCTACGGCGTTTGCTTACTATAATTATTTATCCTCATTAATTGCAATAAAAAATGACCAAATAGAATCTGGTCATAACTGTAAATTAATTATTTATTTCTTAAAAATAACTTCGCCTGTACCCGCTATTTTATTGAGTATTGGATTTTTATTACCCAGTCCTATTTCAATAAAATTATTAGTAAGTACATCTTTCACCAACGCAACATGGTATTCTTCGTAGCCTTCATCATCCAGTTCTAATCCGTTGTCCGTGTCATAAAATGTATCAATTTCACATAAACTGCTCTGATTATTATCCCAAGTTATTTCGATTTTAAGCTTTGCAGTACTATACTCCAGCAATTTTAAAACGACACTGTCCATCATCATTTTATTTAGCTCCCTTGGACAAAAGGTTGCCCGCTATTTCCCTAGCGAAAAACCTTCAAAATATTTCCCACCGTATGGCTCAAGGACTTTGTTCACTAATTTTACAATGTGTTCTTTAGCCCCTGTTTTATAAAAAATATCAAAAGCCTCAATAAATTGATGTGCGAACGTTTCATCATACTGCATTAAAGAACGAACAAGCCATTTTGAATGACCAATCCATTGACGGTTCGTTCTTAACACAAATTCACTTACTAATTCAGCAATGGCATTCGCTATAAATATTTCTTCTGCTCTATTTGAACACCCAATCAAATCATCCAGAGCATCGGAGATAAAATATTGCTTTGTTTGAATTGTTTGCTCTGACCACAATTCGGGTCCGTTATCTAAAAGTTGCTTAGCTTCTTCTTTAATAGCATCGAGTATTCCGTAATCTTTTAAAACAATACCTTCTGAAACCATTCTTGGCATGGATGGCCTAGCTCTATGACAATCTTGCTCAAAATACTGCCTATATGATGTCAAATTATGTACAAATACTTCTAGTGGCCAACCAAATTCGTGTAAAGACTCTCGATATGAAGTCTTCTGATTTGTATCGAAAACGACAATATCTAAATCAGATGTTGCGGTAGCTTCTCCTCGAACGACACTGCCAGCTAATAACGCTCCCTCGCAATGAGGGAAATATTTCGCAATAAACAGTTGTGCTGCCTCCATTGCATTCACTTCTCTTATAGGTTTCATCGTACCACCCCTTATTCACTATCATATTACATTTTATTAACTAATCAAGTTTTGTAATTAATAACAAAACATTTAAATCATGTATAATAAGGAAGGAGTACTATTTAGTTAAACTTGAAGGATAACATAAATAGAAAGGAGCCATTTTACATGGAACAGCAAGAAATTTTAACGATTTCCAATTTAACAAAAAGTTATGGCAGCAAGGATATTTTAAAAGGAATCGACCTACATGTTTCAAGAGGTGAGATTATTGGTTACATCGGTCCAAATGGTGCGGGTAAAAGTACGACAGTAAAGATCATTATTGGTCTCGAAGGCGAATACGGTGGCGAAATAAAGCTATTTGGAGAGAATATTAAGCAAAATCATATTGATTATAAACGAAAAATTGGTTACGTTCCGGAAATAGCGGATGTGTATGATAATTTAACTGGTTATGAGTATTTGACCTTTATCGGCCAGCTTTACGGTCTACATTTAGATGTTGCGGCAGCTAAATCGAAATCGTTAATGGAATTGTTTGGTGTTGGAGAAGCGTATCATGCAAGAATATCCTCTTATTCAAAAGGCATGAGGCAAAAGCTATTAATTATCGCTAGCCTTATACATAATCCTGATTTACTGTTTCTAGATGAACCGATTAATGGCTTAGATGCCAATAGTGTCATGATCTTCAAAGAGATTTTGACGCAATTAGCCGCACAAGGGAAAACAATCTTTTATTCCTCCCACATCATGGATGTTGTCGAAAAAATTAGTAGTCGCATCATTTTATTGAACGATGGAAAAATTGCTGCTGATGGCACATTTGCCGAATTACAAGCAGCGAATACGGTTGGCACTTTAGAGGGGATTTTTAATCAACTGACAGGGTTTCATAATCATAAGGAAATTGGCGAACAATTCGTCACAGTTGTCCAGGAGGTGTAAAGATGAAAGATTTCAAAATCCTGCAACTGCTTGATAAATTGCAATTTATTTTTCGAAACATTGGCATCGATTATCCGATTATGAGACAAATCCTCCATATTAAATTAACGATGGATGAACGAAAAGTACCAACCATCTTTAACCAAAATAAAAAAGATCAAAAAAATAGTTACTTTAAATCGTTATGGATTTATGCCCTCTATGGTCTTGTGCTGATTTTCTTTATGGGCTTCGGTCATAATTATCAATTCCAGATGAGCATTGCTTATGGCATGATTATCTTTATTATTATGACAACACTTATCTCTGACTTTTCATCTGTCCTACTAGATGTCCGTGATCGCAGTATCCTTTCAACAAAACCGATTACTGCTAAAACGATTAATGCCGCTAAAATTTTGCATATACTTATTTACTTAACTTATTTAACAGTAGCTTTAACGGCAATTCCGCTTATAGTCAGCCTGTTTACACAAGGTATCGTGTTCTTTCTATTAACAGTACTTGTGTTAATCCTTATCAATATTTTCATTGTCGTTCTAACATCTATTTTATATATTGTCATTTTAAGATTTTTTGATGGAGAAAAGTTAAAGGACATCATCAATTATGTGCAAATTGGTTTATCATTAGTATTGATGATTGGCTATCAAGTGTTGATTCGCTCCTTTGAATTTGTCAATTTTGACATTATCGTATCATTTAAGTGGTGGAGTATCTTCATAGTACCAATGTGGTTTGCGGCTCCGTATGAGCTCATCCTGAATAGCAATACCTCATTATTTACGATCATATGCACTGTCTGCGCTGTCATCGTACCGCTGATTGCGATAGTGCTGTATGTAAAATTGATTCCAACTTTTGAACGTAATTTACAAAAATTATTAAGCACAAGCAAAGCAAAACGAGAAAAGAGAAGTCGCCTGAAAGATTTTTTATTAACGCTTCTTTGTCGAACGAGTGAGGAGCGAACATTTTACCGATTTGCGTCCTTAATGATGAAACAAGAACGCGACTTTAAATTGAAAGTCTATCCTGCGTTAGGCTTCTCGTTCATCATCCCATTTATTTTTATATTTAATTCCATTCGGGACGAAAACGTAGATTTCTCTACTAGTCTTAGTTATTTAACTATTTATTTTAGTATGCTTATCATCCCATCAGCTGTTGTGATGTTAGGACATTCAGCTAAATATAAAGCCGCTTGGATTTATAAAGTATTCCCGATTCAGGACTATACCTACTTACAAAAAGGTAGTTTAAAAGCTTTTTTACTAAAATTATATACTCCGCTGTATATCGTCCTTAGCATTAGCTTTTGCTTTATTTACGGACAAAGAATCATTCTGGATTTATTGACGGTTCTAATAGCCAGCTGCTTATATACAGTCATTTGTTATATTAGCTTCGGCAACAAAATGCCTTTTTCGAAGCCTTTTGACGAAGTTGGTGATAGTCATACGTGGAAGACTTTACTATTGCTGATTCCTTTAGCGATACTAGTGGGACTGCATTATTTCTTTGCAACCCGTATCGCTTATGGCATCGTTCTTTACTTGGTCATCCTAGTCATTATGAATTTTATTGCGTGGAGTATTCTATTTAGACGCGTTAAATAATAAAGAATGCCATTCGTAAAAATCCACTTTGCTTTACGGGACACAGCAGTCGCAAAAAGCATGGTGGATTTTTACAAATCATAACTCATAACGATTAATTCCCCTTTTATCCCCATTACTCTTCCACCGTTATCACGATAGCCACACTTCTTGTATAGTCCTTGCGCGGCCAAATTCTTTACATTGACAGCCAAGACAATTTCATTTACGTCAGTATAATTTCTTCTCACAAAATCAGGTAATAGCATTAAAGCTTTTTTCGCATATCCCTTGCCTTGATATCGATTATCTGTAGAAAAAGCTCTTATTAAAATCGCATTTTTATTATTAGAATAAGGTTTAATCCCTTCATGTCGATGTAAAACAAAAAATACAACAAGCTTCTCTTCATCAATCGCTAAAATGGAATGGCGGTCACGATCCTCTTTAGAAAGTTCAAGACATTCCTTTGGTGTGCCTGTAAATTCAAGTTGTTCGTCTGTCAATTGATACTGTTCAATGAAATCAGTAAAACTGTCATTGTATATGTATAGTTGCATCACTATTCCCCTTCCAAGAACATTTGTTCTTATTATACCAATAGTCGAAGTAATATTCAATATTTTAGTACTTTATCCAATTTTAGTAGGACGCAACAAAACGGCAGCACCCGTTTTGGTACTGCCTTAGTTTATATAATCGTTTCACAAAGCATCGCGGAAAACGCGACTTTCGTAGTTAGCTTTGTATTATTTTGTTTCAAGAGCAATTTCTTTATATTTCGCATCCCAGGCCGGGTCAATTTTACTTAAAGAAACAGGACGTAACGTTTCTTTGTGCGCTAGAATATGTACAGATTGTGCTGTCGCAGCAATCGTGCCATCTTCATGTAATATTTCATAACCATATGTTGTACGCAGACGATCATGCTTTTTAACCCAAGTACGTACAGTTGCTACTTGTCCATAGTGCATAGCGGCCTTATAAGAAATAGAAAGATCCATAACAGGCGATACATATCCTTCTTTTTCTAACGCTGCATACTCAAACCCTACATCGCTCACTAGCTGCGTGCGCCCAATCTCCATCCAAATGATGTAGTTTGCGTGGTAGACGACGCCCATCTGGTCCGTCTCCGCATATCGAATCTCAATCTGTTTTTCACTTACAAACATTTTCTTCACCTCGTCCTACATTATAGCGTAAAAATGCTGATTTGGCGGGGTTTAGGGTCTGGGGATGAAAAATAAATTAAAAATCTAATTTTACAAATAAAAGAAATTAACCCATAATATTTTATTTAACAAAAAATGGTGGTATCCGTTTTCACCCTTTATAACCCGTTTATTTGGGGTACAAATTGGGGTACAGTGGGGTACACAAAAAAATATATAATACCGGGCAGGTGCTAAGTAAAAAAAGTCACTCAAAAAATAAACTGTACCCTTTGTAAAGGACATTTTGAAAAAGGTTAGGCAACTTCTTTAAGCTGCAGTCTGTATTTTACAAGCTGCAGCTTTTTTAAATCCCATTGACCTTGATAATGGTTATAATAGATCATATAGCTTTTCACTTCTTGTTTTACATCTTCTAATGTCTCACAATCTTTTATATTCGTCTCATCTTTAAAATGCCCAAAGAATGATTCTTGAGGTGAGTTGTCCCAACAGTTTCCTCGGCGTGACATCGATTGACCTAAGCCCATTTGTTTCACGAGTTTTTGTAACGCTGGATTGGTATAATGAAAACCTTGATCTGAATGGATAAAGGCGTCCTGAGCTAGATGCTTTAGTTTTTTCAGTTTTTTCAAAGTGTCGAGTACAATTTCCATTGTGATGCTATCTGCTACTTCATACGCCCAAATCTCATTCGTCTCAGCGTCTTTAATTGTTGATAAATAAGCACGTTTACCATTTTTATATGTCAAATACGTGATATCTGTTAAGAGGACTTTACCAGCCACGCCTTGTTTAAATTGGCGTTCGAGCATATGTGGACACGTACGATGTTCTTGTGTGGCTTTGGCTAGACGACCGTAAGCGACAACTATGAGTATGTAATAACTGAGGACGAAAATACCTATAAAAATAATGAAGAAGAAACAAGCACTGAAAACACTGATATAGAACTATATTCTACTTATGTTGATCAAAGTGCCACTTCTAAACTAGGATCTAAAATCGTTTTACCTACTAAATACGGATCTAGCTATTATGGTTACTGTCATATTTTTAAATTGCACATGGAAAAATCAAACGGGAATTTTGGTACAAATGCAAATATTGATGGCGTAACAAAAAGCCAATTTCAATACGCTTGGTACCCTTCCGGAACTATGGACATAATTATGGAAGTTGTAAATGGTACAACTGATCTCCGTTGTGATGGTAATACATGTACTAAACAAGCTAAATCTTCTTACTTTGGAAGCCAGACTGTAAGAGTTGTTTTGGAAAGAGGTTCCACTTTCGGATCCAAAATTATACGAACTATGATTGGGTAGTTAAATCTGCATATCCTGTCCACTAGTCATTAATTTATAATAACCCTTCACCACTTATTGCAGTAAATTAGTGAAGGGTTATTTTATTTGTAGGAACGAAAGTAATCAGTTTACAATCTAACTATGAATACTGTTCTAACGACCAAGGAACGTTATTTTTATTAGAATTTGTCGGTTGTTTAAAAAGTTTAGTATTACCACATTGATGACATATTAATAAATAACGAACATGCCGAACACCAATTCCAGGTTCTTCTACATTCAAATACATACTGTAAGGTATAAATATGTCATGTTTACAAAACTGACAAAGAATAATTTTGTTAAACATTTTTATCCGACTTTTTTTGGGGAATAAAAGATAATTACTCATGTTTCTCTCACTTCCGTATATTCAATGATTGATACGTGTATCCCACTTGCATGGTCATATCGTTTTTTTTCTTGGAACATACGTGTCTCTCCACAAACCGTACAATTAAAGGATTGTAAAGTAAGTTGTTCTTTTTTTTGATTAAACGAGAAATCATCGATTTCCATGTATACTTCACGATGTGTAAACTTATCATTCTGACAAGCAGAACATACGAGCTGCTTATTAAGAATTTTTATTTTATAGATTCCTCTTCTTCTAACCATTTCTTCACCTCAATAGTAAAATAACAAATTTAGGTTTTGAATTCTCTTCTTACTTTAAAAAAACGCCATAAGCTCCTATATTATCTGGTTAAGGTTTATAATACAATTATGTTTAATATTACCAAATCATAATTAATTTCAAACTACTCATGGGATTGTTGTGTATGAAATATTGAAAAAATAATTTTGATTTTCCACATCCAGAATATAATACAAATAACATATTTTCAAAAAATCTTACTATACTTACATGCAAAGATTTTTTTACAATTTGTAAAGATAAACATCGCTAACCAAGGCTTGCCCTTTAAGCTTTCTAAGCTAACTTGTTCATTGTTTTGATTTGTAAATGAAAAATCTTATACATCAATACTCATTTCAGGTTCAAATTTATAACTGCCAAGCAAACATTTTACTTATTGAACAACACTATTTATTTTCCAAAATTAAGAAATTATCCATTTTTCACTAGAGAAATAGTGTTTATTTTTTCTGGAAAAAACGCATTTTTATTATTGATACAATAAATAACTATCTATAGAAGAACAAAGTAGACTCTTTGATGAAAATCTAGAAAAAGGATTTGTATTGTTAGATGGAACAGATTACCCTTCACCGTTCCCAAAATTCCGATATTTAGACAATTGCTAATTTACGGACAATTGTACTGCGTGATGATTTAACTAGACTAGGAAGGTTTAATGAAGAAAAGGTACGCCAACGTTTTCGTGGAGCATTTGACCCAGTCCATACATGGATGATTAAAGCAGGTTCCTCCTTTATAGGTTGTGTAGCGTTTAAACCGATATTAGATGGGTATCTGGTGGAGCATTTTTATATTCATCCCCAATACCAAGGTCAAGGTGTTGGTAGTCAAGTATTAGATTATCTGCTAATACAAGATGATGTAATAGGAAAACGGGTGACATTAAATGTCCTGCAAGGAAGGAAGCTCTGCTCAACGTCTATATGAACGGTTTGGTTTTAAAGTAGATCGTGAGGATCTTATAGACATTTACATTTCTGTAGTAGCAACGTTGAATACAAAAAAATTTACTACCGTTCTCGCTGAAGTGGATGATTCTGAAATTGAGTAACATTACGCTTTTTACGTGACTTCTTAAAACAGGCTAAATGGCGAACAATAACTTAATCATAATCAACCGTCCTTTTGTTGGACATTCTTATGTTAATTTAAGATGGTTAAGATAGGAGTGTATTAAATATGATAAATTGTTATGAAATACTTCAAATCACGAAGAATTAGAAAAACTGCTACTTATAAATGTAATAGGTTTAATTGAGGGGGTAAAAAAGCTTTATTTAACCCCTATACAATATTTGAGGTTAGGAAATAAAAGATAATTTCCCGGGGAAGCGCAAAAAACGACAAGTTCACCTCTCTCCAGGAATATTATCCGACAGTCAATTCACTATGTTTTTTATCCTAGCTACCATAACGACCTACTACTTTTAATTTATTTCTTGTCTCATAATAATTTCCTCACCTATACGTCCTTTTAGCCTCTTACCCGTATCCTCAAATCCTACTTTTAAATATAGTTTTTGTGCTGGGATATTCTCTTTATCTACCACTAAAACAATTTCATCACAATAAGGGAATTCCGCTTTCACAAACTCTACGAGTAATGTCATTCCTAGTCTGGCGTAGCCTTTCCCCTGCTCTGCATGATTAATGGAGAGTGCAGTGAGTAGCAATGCATTGGTATTATTTGTGTACTTCTTTACTCTCTCATTTGAATTGAGGATAAAGAAACCAACCGGCACATTTTCATTTAAAATCACTATTCGATGCTGACCTTCATTTATTTCCTCGAATTTGCTGGGAAGTGCAGAAAATTGTTGCTGTTCATCTGTAAGTACAAAGGAGTTCAATTCTTTTAAATATTGATTTGAAAAATGCTTTAATTCCACTCTTTTCAATTTTTCCATTTGATGTTCCTCCATTCACATTTTCTAAACTTTAACATTTTATTTAATTTTCGTCATTCTTTAATGAAATACCTAGATATTCGTACCATCAGGTTAGCACTCCAAAATCTTTTGTACCCAGTATTTTAAAAATGATTGCGGAATAAGATGTAATAATGATTTGCTTAGGGAGGTAATCAATTGAGTAAAAGCAAAGACAAAATAAATATTAATGATCTTTTTACGGGTGTTGAAAGCGAAGCTGGTAAGCTGGCTGTCATAGCCGGACTATTTTCTACATTAGGCGATGGCCTAGCGACTATTGCAGCAATTTTGGCATTAGAAGAAGCGCAGCAATCCAATTCCAGTAACGATAATAACAACAATGATAATAACGATAGTAACGCTAAGAAATTAGAAGCATTAGAAAAGCAAGTTCAATATTTAACAATTGAACTTAATAAACTTAAATACTCAAGGAAATGAAGGTGCCTGGCACTCAAACAATTCAGAATTGTTTAAGTGCCAGGCACCTATGTTTTTTCTCTTATAACAAAACGAGGTTCATAATCACTAATCACTTCAAAAATTCCATCATTATAACAGTATAGATGGTGCTCAACATTTGGTATCTCTTTACTTCCTAACCAAGGTAATTGGTCAAACCACTCAATGTAATCTGAATTGCTCATTTTGTAAAACCACTCTGCAGATTTATCAATGGCTGTTTCTTGTTCAATTGCATCATGGACAAGTGGCACTAAATCAGATCTTGGAATTTCCCCTGCATATCTAAAAGACCATACATAATCTTGAATTTGAGACATTTTATCATAAATAATATCGACCTCAGTACCTTTTCTATCAATTAATGTTAAAGATAATCCCAAATCTGTATAGTTGAATTTTGCATTTACGATTTGAGCCCTTTCTAAACAAGTTACAGGTTGCCATATATGAAGACTTCGCATACTCATATGCCCTCCTTCTTATCAAGTGACAGGCACTCAAACAATTCTGAATTGTTTGAGTGCCTGTCACCCTATTGTGCTGTGCCACGAATCGTGGCGTAATTTAACTTTCCATTCAAAATCGCCCGCTCAGCAACACTTTTCGCTTCATCTAGCCTCTTATACCAGCCACTTATAAAACGCCAACCATTTTCATTTGAGTTACCTTTTATAGGTTCAACATATGATAAATAGCCTTGTTGTAGCGCACTACTCATAGCCTCCACCATTGCCTTTTGACTACTATATTTCCCGCTTTGTATCCGAAATACTTTTGGCTCTTTGTCGATCTCCATATACTCAATTTTCTTACTTACATCTATCACAGCATAAGGCTTTAAAAAAAGCGCAATTTCCTCTAAACGACGATTAACAAGTCCTTGTAGCTTTTTTCCACCTGCATAGCTATATAATAACATCTCCTTCCCTACTTGTTCCCACTGTCTATTATTTAAATATGTTAATAGCGTACTATTTCTTAATATATATCGCCCTAAGTTATATTGGAAGCTTGCAAGTGCATCGTACTGATTTTGGTTAAGCGGGACATTGACATAGTATTCAATTGTATTTGCATGCTCCTGCGCTTGCTTTCGCAGTAGTTCCCATGCATCTTCTTTTGTTATCGTTTGTCCCTTTTCTACTAATTTTCCATTTGGCCATTTCGTTGTACCATAGCCAATTGTCCAAACATTATCACTTCCAATATAAGCATCGGCACGAAACCCTTCCCATTTTGCTATGAGATTAAGTGCATTATTGGAAATTTCCATCTTTATCCCCCTTTCTCTATTTAAATTTCTGCACCTTCTCTAGCATATTCACTTCACCTTATAGTGAATAAGGAAGGTGCCTGACACCCAAACAATTCTGAATTGTTTGGGTGTCAGGCACCATTAATAAAACGTTCTAAGTCGTTGATTCTTGTTTTTAATTGGTTTTCTCTCGCCAAAAAATAAAAGTTTCGACTATATTTTGTAGAAAGCGATTGCCAACTAACGCCCTCTGGCACAGCATTTTGTGAAATAACGGTTTGACCTATCCCTGCTTTTAATAAGGCTGCGATCATTTCGTTATTATTTAAATAAATATGTACCGGTTTGATATTGTTTTCTTTTACATACATATCCGAATAAAATTGTGTCCCCGAATCTTCTTCGCGATTGAGCCAGTAACTAGATGCAGCATCTCCAGCTAAAACAAGTTGATCGACATTTAATAGACTGCGTTTTAAGGTTCCTGTATCTACAATTTTTTCGATAAACCCTAAATCTGCTTCATTTTGTTTTAATTGTGTCACTACTTCCTCTGAATTCATCAATTGTAAGGAAAAATCTAAATCCGGAAAGTTTTCTAGAATAGACTTCATAATCGTTGGTAGATAGTAAATTCCACACGTATTCGAACAGGCAATTCGGCATTTTGTTCGGACAATTCCTTTACTATTCAATGTTTCCATCGTGTCTTCCCAGTTATCCAAAATGCTAAGTGCGCGTTGATAAAGAAAATCAGCATTACTCGTCGGCACAATCTCGTGTCGCCCTTTTCTAGTGAATAGTGTTACATCTAATTTTTTCTCTAAATTTAGTATTTGAGTGGATATTGTCGGTTGTGATAAATATAAGGCCTCCGCGGCTTTTGTAAAGTTTTTCAGTTCATATACTTTCACAAACGTTTTTAAACTTTGAAACATCAACATCACTCCTTTAATTATTTAATTTCTTAATAATTCATATTCAAATTATCAATTTCACAAATAGTATAATCCGATTTACAATGTTTATACAAGGTAAAAACGAAATAATTAAATGGAGGAAACACCATGATAAACTTTCTTAAAAACATCCCTCTACCTATCTGTGGCTTAATCTTAGCTCTCGTTTCTTTAGGCAACCTTTTAAAAACGGATAACATGCTTCTATTAGGTAACCTAATCGGGCTTATTGGAATGCTATTAATGTCTCTCGTATTGTTTAAAATTATTTTCACATTTAAACATACGCTTTCTCATTTAAAAAATCCGATTGTGGCATCTGTTGCACCAACATTTACAATGTCCTGTATGGTTATCTGTACGTACTTCCTTCACTTCGAGTCTATGAAACCATTGCTATCATTGCTATGGCTAGGTATTGTTTGTTTACACTTTATCCTAATGCTTTATTTCACATATAACTTTATAGTAATAAAATCGGTAACTATTCAAGATATTTACCCTAGTTGGTTCATTACTTTTGTTGGCATTGGTGTTATTACGGTTACATCAAGCAACTTTTATCCTGAATTTGGACGTTGGATTTTCTGGCTTACTTTAGCATTATATTTAATATTATTGCCAATCATTTTATACCGTGTCTTCCGTGTAAAAAATATGGAGGATGCTACACTGCCGCTCATTACGATTATCGCAGCACCAGGCTCACTTTGTTTAACTGGCTATTTAAATGCTTTTGACGATAAAAATGTGCTAATCGTCACTTTGCTATTTGTCTTATCTCAAGTGCTTTATTTTATGATTTTAACGAAGCTGCCAAAATTATTAGCAGTTAACTTTTATCCAAGCTATGCTGGATTCACGTTCCCTTTAGTGATTTCAGCAACTGCTATGACTGCAACGGCCGATTTTTACAACCAACTAGCACTCCCTTCAGCACTGTTCCATTGGCTAGCGATTGGAGAATCGATTATCGCGGTCATGATGGTTTTCTATGTTCTCTATAAATATGTATTGTATCTGTTAAAACAATGATAAATGCTTATGTAAATTTTTTGTCACTACTCTTCAAAAAAGTGTTAGATTGACCGCTATCAATCTAACACTTTTTGCTATGCCGTTGTTATCTGCTACAGCGATAAGCCGCAACCCCATGCTTACACTTGGATTGCTCGTGACGTTCTGTGCTTTCATCGCCTTTGCTCCCCGAATTTTCATGTGTTTTCAATTGTTATTTTTTTCATTAATTACATATCTATTCTTGAAATGAAGTATAATCTTAATAAGGAGTGTGATAGTATTTTGCTAATTGAAGTAAAAAAACAAGCGATTGACTTAACAGCTTGTGATTTAGGACAACAATGCTTTGAGCCACTAATTCGTCATTATAAAATAGGCATGTCGAATGAAATGGATATGGCTCACTTTAAAGAACAATTTTATGAGCAACTTGCTCAAGGTCAACGAGCATTATTTGTGTTTTATACGTATTTTAATCATGCCAATAAATCGCTTCTTGAATTTTACTGGTGGAGTGCCTATTACTACGCCCAACCTAAAAGTTGGCTCGCGCTGAAAGCTAGTGCGAATTATTTTGAAAATGAGCCATTACGCGCTATTTTTGAAAAGCTTGAACAGTTATTTCAACAACATCATTATCCGAACGCTTTAGCAAACTTTACGATTACACGTGAGGATCTAGCCAAAAATAGTGCGCTGCAAGCTACTATTTTTTCTCTTCATACGCAGTTTGAACAAACAACGCCGCTTACCATTAAACTAATCAACGACCACATTGAAAAAAACATACATGATTTTGTTCACTTAATTGATTAGTTTTCCACAGCATCCTTACTAAGGGTGCTGTGTTTGCTATAACATTTTATCCGTACTGATCGAATGAGGTGCTAACTCCCCAGCATCCATTTTATACACCTCGTCACATAGTAAAGTAATATCTTCAGGATTATGGCTTGCTAAAAGAATTGTTATGTCCTGCTTGCTAAAGTTACTAATCATCTCGCGCATTTCTGCTACACCAAATTCATCTAACCCATTCATCGGTTCATCCAATAATAGTAGTTTTGGCTTTTCCATAATCGCTTGTGCAATGCCTAATCGCTGCCTCATACCCAATGAATATTTACGTACAGGTCCTTTATCATTAAAATCGAGTCCAACAAATGTCAGAACATTTTCGATATCCTTATCACTGATCTTATTTTGAATCGAGGCGAGTATTTTTAAATTTTGGAAACCCGAATATTGGGTCAAAAAACCTGGTGTATCTAACAGTGCTCCAAAGGATTTCGGAAAATTACCATGCCCGATTATTTCATCAAACACCTTGACAGTGCCGCTAGTCGGAACAAAAAGCCCTGCAATCGTCTTAAACAATAAACTTTTGCCTGAGCCATTTCGACCGACGATTCCATAAGTTCCAGGCTTATCAATGACTAACGTTATATTTTTTAGCAGCTCTCGTCCTTTAATCTTTTTATATAAATTGTGGATTTCGAGTATTGTCATTTTTTCAACCCCCTTTTACCTAAACCCCTACTATTTTTTCCCGTAAGTTAATAAAAAGTATATACAGCAAAATATAGGACAAAGCGATACTTAGTAGGATTATACTATTGGCCCAAACAAAGGATATATCCTGCATTTCTCTTAAGCCGAGCAAGAAATAAGTTAGCGGCAAAAACTTGAGGGAAGATGGAAATAAATAACCGGTAGCTACCGAAGAAATCATACTGATAATAACGATGAACATAGCGAAGACTGCATTATTAATAATAAATAGAAAAATAGTATGGACAATAAGTAATAACAATGTTGTTAAAATAAATAATGTAAAATGGCTCAACAGTACTTGCCATCCATTCGTATTTAGGAACAACGATAATGCTATGTTATTGTGACCCTCTATTCTACTATTGAAGAAGGAAACGAATACTGCTGTAACCCCATAACCAATTCCAATATATCCAACTAAACTGATGCCTATCGCAATAAATATACTATGAAAGCAATGACGATAACTTTTCATTCTTTGTATTAGATACGTTGGATGGTTATGCAGTTCCCGTACTATACATGAACTCAGTGATAAGAGAATAGGAATAAAAATTAATAACCAACGTAATACGTCGAATTGGATATTTACAGGCATATAAAATATAAAGATAATTTGATTGACGAAGCTATTCGGCATGAGATCAGCGTATGAAGTATAGACAAGCATGCTATTCAGTACAAAAATGGCAACGATACATAGGACATACTTTATTTTAAAGAAAGAACATGTATAATAAGTAACCAGTTTTTTCAGCATTATTTTCTCTCTCCAATGTACATATCTTTTCTATCAATCATGTAGTATCCAATTAAATAAAGTAGCACCATTAACACAATCCAATACAGGAGAATTGTATAGGGAACTGCACTTATTGCAGATTTAGAGCTAGTATATTGAAAAATATTAATATGGTCATAAAATAAATAGGAAGATATCGGTGTTATTTTTGACAAAAACACACCTATATTCAACATGTTGACGAACAAAACAACTAAACAAGCTAATAATATCCGCCCTGTAAACACATAGCTTATGTAAAAAAGCAGTCCGAAAAACAATAAAAACAACCATAAAAGTATGACTGACATGGCAGTTAAAAAAATAGGTGTGCTATTGTTTAATAGCTCCGTATGATGTTTGTAGTAATGAATACTATAATTACTCCATTGATTTTTAAAATCTAAGACAAATATAGCTTCAAGTACCATAATGGCGACAAGCATTAAACAGAAATATGTAGCTAACTTTGCCACTCGTAAAAGGTTTGCATGATACCATTGCCGTTTTGTCGAAAATCGAAATAGCAAATAGTTTTGTACATTCCCTAGTGAAAAGTATGAAATAAGCATCATTGTAAAAGCAGGCATGATCACATAAAAAAGAGGATGAAACTCTGTTAGATGAAGTAATAAATCAAAAATATTGCCTTCGACTACTTTTGTTGATCGCAATAAATTATAGAAGTATAGCATCAACACAATATAAACGAAAATAATGCTTTTCTTCGGTGTATATAGCTTTAATTGTGTTTTACTCTTTAAAGCGTTCTTCAACCTTTGCTGTCCCTCCTATAAAAAATAGTGTCATCCCTACTACAAAAAGTGCTATGCCATATAGAACAGTTTGTCCAATATTAGATTTATCAATGATATCCACATCAAATAATGCCATCGCATTGAATGCAGGATGAATTTTCGCCAATACTGTCACTGATAAAATTAAATAAATAAATGGTATAAATAACGCTATATATTGATTTTGAATGATCGCTGATATTCCTAAGCCTAGCGTTGCAAAAATCATCCCACAACAAAACATAATGCCAATCATTATTATCATCATAAGGATTGGAGAATTTACACCGATACTTTGAAAAAATTGTACAGGAGCTAATCTTCGTTCTGGTCTTAACATTGGTACATTTAAGAGAAGCTTTAAAACCATTAGAAATATAAATGCAATAGTAGGACCAATTGCAACAGCTACCCCTCCTGCAAGTGCATTGACCGCTAAACGAATGCTCATATAGCGGCTTTTTTTCATACGGTATTGTATATAATGGTGGAATCCTGTTTGAATATCTGTTCGATAAGAATTCGCAAATGGCATACATGCAATAATTGGAAACGCAATAACAATAAAGGAGGCAGTTCCAGCATTATAGCCTTGTAAAAAGGTGTAGACAATTGAAATCACTCCGCTATTAATCCATATTAATGCTTCCAGCATACCGATAAATACTAGTAAAATAGAGGATGCTATTGTGATAAGTCCCATTTTGGATAATAAAGCTCTTTTCAACTCTTGCCTAATATACATAATCATGTTTAACACCTCAACTTTCACCAATTCCAATCCATGGATTGAATGACCAAAAATTGAGTCTCTAATACTACATTAAATTAATTAGGTGTCCACGTTCCCTTAGTATCTACTGTTTCTAACGTACCTGGAGAAGTTGATATATTTAAGTGAACGTTTTCCCCTATTAATGAACTGGCATTTCCTAAGTAATCCATTGGAATGGTCGTACGTTCTGAGTATGTCCCTTTTGTCGTAACATTCCTAGTCCCCTTTTCAACCCATGACACCAATTTGCCCCTCTGAATATACGATACTAAATTGTAAGCACTGCCCGTAGTTTCTTTAATAGCATCATTAGTCTCTAAATCATGGAATCTCGGCACTTTTCCTGAGTATTCGTGAAATGTTGGGGTCGCATTTGCAAATGAACCAAACCCTATAGTGAACAAACTAATAGCTACAATACTAGCAAAAAGTTTAAATCTCTTCATTTTGCTTTCCTCCGAATTGTAAGTTGTTTCGCTATTTTTGGTCATTCAATTATTAAAATTTTACTATTATTCAGTTTATTTTGTAAAGTACCTTTTGTTAAAATTAGTACATTTATCCGGTTTTTTCACGGTAAAAGATGCAAAATCATTATATTATCCTGAATTAATTTCGGTTAATACAAAAAGCCCAGTTACTTTTTTAAATAAGTAACTGGGCTTGGGGTAATGTGTATAGTTTAGCGATTGACCCCCAAATTCATAGAACGCCTTAGAAGAAGCAATATAAACTAGCTTAAATCGAGACTTACCATAGCCAATATCTAGCTCCCTGTGTGACAATAAATCTGTCAAGCCATGTTTCAAAGTTCATAGGTAATCTTTGAATGTCCCCATCTTGAACATAGATAAGATAATCCTCTTCCCCATTAGCAACTTTTTGCGAATCAATGAACATATAGTCGCCATATCCTCTATAATTACCCATCATAAACCAATTTTTATCATAGGCACTTTGATAATATAGATTTGTCTCATATTCTTGGATATAATTTAATATCTCGCTTACATTAAATATTTCAAAGAAATCATAACCAAGACCTTCAACATTAAACAATTTCGCACCATTACTCTGTTTTAAAAATTGGCACAATTCTTTCGGTAACACATGTTGCGTTTTTACAGAGAATTCCTGTAATTCATCATCTGCTATTGGACGATTCCACTCACAGGTTACATTTAAAATTTCTCCATGTTCCATTTGTATGGTCATGCTGTTCTCATTATCTAATCTGCTCTTTAAGGACGTTAAGATTAATTCAATTGCCATACTAATTTTACCTACTTTCTAATAGTTTACCCACCAAGGAGATACAGTAGCTCTATGAAATGCATATGGCAAAGGAATTAAATTGCTATAATCTTTATTTCCTCCCCATTTACACGGTCTAATATGATGGATTTCATAATCATTCCAATTTAAAGATCCATAGTTTTTATCATACCATGCTCTATATGCTGCTCTATCAGATTTAGTCAAAGCACAAGAAGAACTAGAATTCGCTGACCAAGTTGTAGTAGCAGGTTTAGTCATTACTTTTTTAGACTTAGGATCTGTATATTCTGGATATTTCATTCCTTTTTTATTCAACAACCAAGGTCCTTCATTTTTAGCACTCGCACGATAAGATGCATTTGGATAATTAGCGTATGCTATTGAATCCGATTTCCAATAATATCTCTCCTTTATAAGTTTTAGTATTTTCCCAATTTATAGTCATTATTTTAGTGTGTTTAATAGGAGGAATTTTAACTCGTGTCTGATATTAATCATCACCTCAACCTTCACTATCTCTAATTAGTTATTGAATGACCAAAATTTATTCGAACTTTCATGTTTCCTTTTTCAACCTACGAAAACAAATCGTAAGCACTGCCCGTAGTTTCTTTAACAGCATCATTGGTCTCTAAATCATGAAATCTCGGCACTTTCCCTGAGTATTCGTGAAATGTTGGGGCCGCATTTGCAAATGAACTAAACCCTATAGTCAATAAACTAACAGCTACAATACTAGCAAAAAGTTATACTTCTTCATTTTGCTGTCCTCCGAATTGTAAAATGTTTCACTGTTTTGGTCATTCAATTATTATAATTTTAATATTATTCAGTTTATTTTGTGAAGTATTTTTTGTTAAAATTAATACATTCGATTGTTATTTTATTAGTATACGAGATAAAGTTAATACTATTTCTTTTTTCTACCGTTCCGTTATATAGGGTCAGTATATTCTAGATATTTTATTCTTTTTTATCTTAGGCTATTTTCGCAAGATCGTTGTTTTTAATTTATAATTAATCGTTAATCACCACCAATACTTCACAAAAATGTATCTATTTATATTTTAATGCATCTAATTAATAGTAGAATCAACTTGGAGGTGGTTATATGAAAAAAACTTTTTTCCTAATATTATTGGTAAGCCTATTATTACTTTCTGCGTGTGCTAATGTAGGTACTTATGCAAAAACGCAATCATTAGAAGAGTTTTTTAAAGATGCAAAAATTGAAAATGTAGATAAAGTTATCATTCAAGATGGTTCAACTGGTGCTTCTAAAATAATAACTAAGCAGGAAGATATCGGTGAATTTCTATCTCTTATTAAAGCAATTGAATTTACTCCACAAGATAATCAAGAAGAGCGTAGCGGCTGGCGGTATGGTATTACTCTTTTTAATGGCGAAAAAGAATTTAAGTTTACTCTAAATCACATTGCCAATACCTATTACAATTCAAATCCAGATATTCATCCAATTGTAGATAACTATTATAAACAATTAGACATTGAAGAAGAATAAAGGCTTTAAATGTGGTCATAAACACAACGATTTATACGAAAACAACCTTATTCAACAACCACGATCCTTCATTTTTAGCACTCCCATGTTAAGGTGCATTTAAAGTTTATATTTCTTCAGTTTGCTCTGCTTTGAATTATACTATTTTTCACTATTTTCAGTCATTAATAATTTCACTATTATTCAGTTTATTTAACGAAGTAGTTTTTGTTAAAATTATTATATTTGATCGATTTATTAACCATTCGTGAGATAAAAACACTTTTTTTCATTGCGTGATATACAAAAAAGATGCCGGAACAAAAGGCAAAAGTGTTAGATTGACTGTGATCAATCTAACACTTTTTGTTATAAACGCTGTTGTTCGGTTCAGCCGGTGCTTTCTGGGCATTGCTTTTCTCTTCATATTTAAGAACTTCGCCCTTATATTTTTATATATACTAATATATCTGCTTAGTTTAGTATTCCCTCATTTGAATTATTCGGCTGTTCTACTGGTGTCTCCGGTTTTGGATCGCTCGGCTGTTCTACTGGCTCCTCTGGTTTTGGTTCGTTGGGCTGCTCTACTGGCGTTTCCGGTTTTGGATCGCTCGGCTGTTCTACTGGCTCCTCTGGTTTTGGTTCGTTGGGCTGCTCTACTGGCGTTTCCGGATTTGGTTCGTTCGGTTGCTCTACTGGTGCCTCTGGTTCTGGTTTGTTCGGTTGTTCCACTGGCGTCTCCGGTTTTGGATTATACGGAGGCTCCGTTATTTTCACTGGTATTGGAACTTTGTTATCATTTTTTAATTCATTACCAAATAATGTTTTAAGCCCATTTACCACTATAACAGGTGTTTTTGTTGAGTCTAGTTGGAAACCATTATGCAGTTTAATAATAATTGTCTTTTTATCCTCAGATAAATCGAAACTATCTAAATTTGAATCTAATGGGACACTATTAATTGTAATCTTAGATAAATCGATAGAAGCTAAATCAATCTGTGCAGTCAATGTCAATTCCAGCTTGTTCCCCGACATGAACTCTGCTCCCGATACTTCAAGCGGTTGTTTTATTTCAACCAATTTTTTTGATTCAAACGCGCCAGAAGCAAGCTGTTCACGTAGCGCAGGGGTCTTACCCCCGAAGCTACCATCCGAGCCAGCTGCTAGTAATTTTTTCTCAAGCGCCAATGCAACATAGCCCTTTGCCCAATCGGAAACGGTTTTATCTGAAGTACCTTGAGATTGTTGGGCTTCATTTTCCATTCCTAATCCTCGAACTAAGAATGCTGCTAATTGTTCTTTTGTTACATTACCAGTAGGATTAAATGTTGTTGATGTTGTACCAGTCGTTATCCCTGCTGACTTAAGTGCTTCAATATAAGGTAATGCATACGAATCTGACTGAACATCTGAAAATGACGATGTTGTAATAGATGCATCAACCTTTAGACCAAAAATAAGTGCTGCTACTTTCGCAAATTGTGCACGATTCATTTCTTCTTTCAATCCAAAAGTACCATCGCTGACACCATCAAAAATACCAGCAGATATTAATGCATCAAACTTTTTTTTCGTAGCCTCGTCCAAATCATTTAAATCTGTGAAATCTGTGCTTGTCTTCGCCTCACTAACGACAACTCCTAACGATGTTACAGACGACAGCGCTAACGTGATTGTTAAAAACGAACTTAATAGTTTTTTGTTCCTCATATACTTTAACCACCCTCTTAAATTTTTTAAAAGTTTGATTCATTTTATCCTAAAAAAACCAATTATAAAAGGAAAACTTATCCTATTTATTTATTTTTTTCATTTCCATTAAGTTCATCACGCTGTCTTTTTTAATTCCTTCTATCTCAATTAAAGTTTCTATTTTATTAATGTGTAAGTTAACGGTTTAGCGTTTTATCTCAAATTCCTGTGGACCGGCATATGGCGGGGCGATGTCATATTCATAGAAGAAGATAACAGGGTTGCCTTGTTCATTAATATAGAAGTTTTTAGACGTATACTCATCTATGCCACCTGTTCCCTTTGAAGCATAATATTCCTGATAGTACCACCATAGGTTTTCATCGGCCTTTGCACGTTCTTTTACTTGACGTTCTATCTCTGGATCTACAATTTTCTCATAATCTTGACCTAGTAAGTCAACGAGCGTTAGTTCTTTCCCTGTTGTCAAATCAATATTATAAAAATATTTTGTGTCGAATGTTAAGCCGTTCGTTGTTTCTGTTTCGTTTATGATAAATGATAAAGTCTGTGCATTTGAACTTTTCACTTCATAATCAAATTTATATGTGCTAGGCGTATATTCGTTACTATCTCTTGCATCCTCTCCTTCTCCAAGGAAGTTTTTCTTAAATTCTGCGGAATCTTGTTTTGCTTTCTCAGCAAGACTTTCAATTTCTTCCTTAATCATCGTATTAATACGATTTTCTAATGATAGATTACCAATATCAGTGAATTTCGGAATTTTAATATGCGCATCAATTGAATCTGTTTTTTCGATATACTCATCAATTGTAATAACTTTCACTACCGCACCGAGTACGGGTACTTTTGATACTGCTAATGCAAACGTGGAGCTAAAGTTTACAAAAAGCATAAATAGTAGACAGGCCGTTAACGGAATAACAATAACTTTCATTTTCATAAAAGTTAATAAATCTTTCTTCTTCGGTATCGTTTCATTTGCAGCTATTGTCAGTACTTTTTTTCGTAACCTTTCCTTGTTCGCTAAGTTTTCTTCAATAACGCGCTTTAATACTTTGCGTTCTTGTTCGTTCATATAGCTTCAACCGTCCTTCCCAAACTTTTTTCGTATTTCATGAGTGGTGCGGTAAATATAATTTTTTATTGTAGATTGATTTAAACGCATATGTTGCGCAATTTCAGGAATTGATAATTCAGCATAATAAAATAAGTAAAAGACCTTTTGCACTTTTTGTGGTTTTGTTTGCAAAAAGCGCCAAATATCCGCTAATACTTCTTTATTTTCTATTGTAAGTTCCAATTCATTTTCACAGAGCTCCATATTTATATCCGCCTTGTTATATTCCTTTTCTTCTTTGTTTATATCAAACAACGGTAGTATATTTTTCACTTTTTCCTTTAACGTATACTGTTGGTAGATTTTAGATTTAGCAATTCGGATAACATAGGCCTCTGGATTCTTAAGGTAATCTATTCCTTTATCCTTTAGTATTCGATAGAGCGCTAAATACGTTTCTTGTATAATATCAGGAATCACACTCGTATGATTGCATTTACTAATGACATATATTAAACATTGCTGATACGTTTTGTCATAAATCTCGTTAAATTTTTCTTCAACTACTTGAGAATTCAAAGGTTCACCTCCCTTTACATGATACTAGGGAATGCAATATACGAATGATTGAACAAAATTTTCTTCTTATTATGTCTTGTTTTGATTTGCTATATTCGGTTAATTAGCATGATCAATTGCCAAAATACGGATCGACTTTTTCATTTTGTAACGTTAAAAGCTCAGATACGGTTACAAATTCATATCCTTGTTGTTTTAATGTCATCAATATTTCTGGTAAAGCCTCCGCTGTTGCTGTATGAATATCGTGCATTAGTACAATGCCTCTATTTGTAACATTACTTAGAATTTCTTTTTTTATAGCTGCTGGATTGCGACTTTTCCAATCTAGTGAATCCACCGACCATAGAATAGTAGAATAATTATTGGACGTTAAATAGTTTAAAGCTTCTTGATTGTAAACGCCGTAAGGAGGACGAAATAATGTAGGTGTTACACCTGTTGTTATTTCAATAAGATTGTGCGTTTTAGTTAGTTCTTCGATCATTTCTGTGTGCGACACTTTCTTTAAATTTGGATGGCTAAACGTATGGTTGGCTATTTCATGCCCCTCAGCAGCGACTTGTGCTGCAATAGTCGGATACATTTCAACTCGGTTCCCTAGCATAAAGAAAGTTGCTTTTGCTTCATGCTGCTCTAAAGTTTGTAAAATCCGCGGTGTGACTTTTGAGCTTGGGCCATCATCAAAAGTAAGCGCAACATATTTCCCATCCGGGTTCAGCACTACGGTTTCATTTTCTACTTCTGCCTCCTCTTCGGTTACTTCCTCTATTACATCCTCGCTATCTTCAAGCTTTGCCTCACTCGCAATATTTTCAGCCTGTCCATGCTCCTCTATTTTTTCACCTACTAAGTAATAACTAGTACCTAGCAAGATAGTAAAGAATAAAATGACAGCTACAAATCTTTTCCATCTAACTCTTTTCCTTGCTCTCATTCCTATACACCTTTCTTTGCTAATATTTTATTCTTATAAAATAGAAGAGAATAAGAGAGTTGAAAAAGTTTCAATGAATTTATAAAAAATATCATTTTTTAGAATGAATATATTTCAATAATAAAAAGCTCCAATCATACGATCATGCCGGTTCAATCAACCGACTTCGTATCATTGAAGCTCAATCTGGAATGGATAGCACCCTAGAGTCACAAGTATCTTATGTAAAAGATCCCCGCTCATGGAATAGTGCAGAAATGGACGTTAATTAAATCAATTAATCATACTGGCTATTCTCTAAACGAGCGCCATGAATATTTTGTAAAGGTATATGCTTCGTCTTCGTTATCGTTTCAAGCACTAATGCATGGACATTGTCGTTTAACAATTGAATTGTTCCGGTCCACCGTAAATATTTAGATCCTTCCCATACCGTTAGCGTGACGACTAACTGTTGATTAATCGCTTGCTCTATCGTTTGCTGCAGCTCTTCTAGTTCCCATTCTGTCAGCTCACGCGGTGCCTCTGCAAACACCTCTTGTTTCCATTCTTTTATTTTTTGTACATGCTCTGGTAGCATCATCGCTGTCCATTTTATCGTCCCTCTATCTCTTATTATCCAAAACACCTTCCTCTAAGCCAAATGTCCACCTACTAAGCGCTCACGTTTTATTGCTGTACCAGCATCGGTATACGATATTGCCCTCAGCAAAGAGGTTGCACCAAACTTCGCTCTAATGGAATCCATTGTATGCCCTAGTATTTGTCGCTTCTCTTTACGCGTGTCGAATAAATCCAATTGGATACTTCGTTCAGGCTCTAGATTCGTTAAACGTACGGATAACTGCCTAGCTGGCTCTCCTTCAAAATGCTGATTTAACAGTTCCATACATGTTCTATACATGACCATTGTTTCATTTGTCGGGGCTTCAATTGTTTTCGAACGGTAGAAGCCTTTGGTCATTGCTCGATCACTATAGGATAAACCGAGCGTAATAGTTCTCCCAACATAGCCCGCTTCTCTCGTACGGCGCATAACATCCTCGCACATTTCAAGCAGCACAGCCGCAATATCATTTCGTGTATGATAATCACGCATTAACATTTGTCCTTTGCCGAAACTAATTTGTCCTTTAACAATCGGCTCCCCGAGTGTAGACAAGTCGATGCCCCATGCGTGATGATACAACTGGTTGCCCATAATACCAAATTTAGCTTCGAGTGTTTTTAAATCGGCATTGGCTAAATCACCAACTGAAAAAATCCCCATATTATTGAGATTTGCTTCCATTCGAGATCCGATGCCCCACATGCTCGACAGTGGTCGAATAGGCCACAATTTTTCAGGAATATCTTCATACGTCCATTTAGCAAATCCCGTTTTTTTTGCGTCTAAATCGAGTGCTAACTTTGCCATTAGCATATTCGGCCCCATACCAAGTGCACTCGGTATTTTAAATTGTAAATAAATCGCTTCTTGTATCGCTAAAGCCGCTTCCTCGGGCGAACCCCATAAGCGTTCTGTGCCTGTCAAATCAACAAAGCTTTCATCAACACTATAAACATGTATCGCTTCAGGCGGTACAAATTGTGCGATAAGGCGAGTAATGGCCATACTCATTTCAATGAAATAGGACATTTTAGGTTCAAATAATTTAATGGCTGGATCTTTTGGGATTTCATAACGGCGATTCCCTGTTTTAATTTTATATTTTTCTTTCATTACCGGCGAAGCAGCTAACACTACGCTGCCAGGTTGTTCAAAATTAGCAACAACAGCTATTGGTGTTGTCATCACATCTAATCCATACAAAGCAGCCATACAACTGGCATAAAAGCACTTCATATCGATACAGAAAATATTTTTTTGTGGCATGTTTTCATAATTCACACGACATCACGCTCTTTTATTATGACCGGAATAATTGCCAGAACATTGCTGATAATAAAAGTACGCTTTGCTCGTCGTGTAAAGCAATATGCCGAAAATGAATCCTTAACAACTTTACTGATTTTCACTCGCCTTTTCGTAATCTCGCCGCATTTGGATACATAGATCATATGAACTAACTGATTACGCTGCATTGCTTTTATTAACTGTTCCTTCATCATCATCCTTCTCCCCTCACAAAAGAGAACATTTGTTTGTATTTATATTTTACGCACATACGTTCTTTTTTACAACTGGGAATTAAAAGAAATATTAAAAGTGCCAGGCACCCACACAATTCTCAAACAATTTGGGGTGCCTGGCACTATATACAGTTGTCTTATTTACTTCTTACAAACAATAGCTTGTACCATTGATTCACTAAAAACGGTAGGAACGATAAGCTATAAATGAAACCTAATTGTGCGACACTTAATGTAGCCACTTCAAATATATCTGTAAACGCTGGCAAGAATAAAACGACATGTAGCGCAACAAAGCCAATTAAAAATGCTAACCAAGTATATTTATTCGAAAACACACCGATGGCAAAAATCGACTGTTTAGATCTAGAGTTAAAGCCATGTATTAGTCGTGATAAACATAAAGTTGTAAAGGCCATTGTGCTCGCTGTTAACGTATCTCCGGTTGACAAGCCTATTTCAAAAGCAACAGCCGTAGCAATTGCAATTAATAAACCTTCGAGTATCACTTGGGTCGTAAATATTCTATTTAATAATGGCGTGTGAATATTTCTCGGCTTGTCCTTCATTGTATTTTTATTATTTGGTTCCAGCCCGATAGCAATGGCTGGCAAGCTATCCGTTAGCAAGTTAATAAATAATAAATGGACCGGTGCAAAAGGAACGGGTAAACCTAATACCGTAGCGTATAAAACAACAAAAATAGCCCCAGCATTCCCTGACAGTAAAAATAAAATGGCATTTTTAATATTTGTATAAATGCTTCGTCCATTGGATATCGCTTTGACAATCGTTGAGAAATTATCATCTGTTAAGATCATGGAAGATGCATCTTTCGCCACCTCGGTACCGGTTATGCCCATCGCCACCCCGATATCAGCTTGCTTTAAGGCAGGTCCATCATTGACACCATCTCCGGTCATAGCCACGACATTGCCTTTTTCCTGCCATGCTTTGACGATGCGAATTTTTTGTTCTGGCGTTACCCGAGCATAAACAGAAAAATCTTGCACTTTGTCTTGCAGTTCTCGATCCGTTAATCCTTCAATCTCAGCGCCTTCGATTGCTTCTGACGGATCTTGTAAAATACCGATTTGTTTGGCGATGGCAGTGGCTGTGATTTTATGGTCACCTGTAATCATTACAGGTTTAATGCCTGCCTTAATACAGCTTTCAACAGCAGCCTTCGATTCCTTCCGAGGCGGATCCATCATAGCAATTAAACCAACAAAGATTAAATCTCTTTCATCAGCTACAGTGATGGAACGACGCTCTCTTACCTCTTTGTACGCAACAGCTATTACTCTTAAACCATTCATTGAAAAATCTTGGTTCACTTCTTCAATTTTTTTCTTATGTTGGGGTGTGATATTTAATACACCTTGAGAAGTACTGATTTTCGTAATTTTGGACAGCAGAACATCTAATGCCCCTTTAGTAATCATAACGTTTTGTTGATTAATACGATTCACCGTGCTCATCAGCTTTCTATCTGAATCAAACGGCAACTCCGCTACCCTTGGACAATGATCTCTAACGAGTAATTCATCAAAATCGTACTGTTTTCCTAATTTCACAAGGGCAATTTCTGTAGGATCACCAATTTCTTGATCATCTCTTTCCAACGCATCATTACATAATAGTGCCTTCATAATAAGATCTTTTTCGATTGCGTTATTCATATGTAGTTGATCGTGTGGAATAGCCTTTTGATCAACGTAGACATGTTGCACAACCATTTTGTTTTCCGTTAAAGTTCCTGTTTTATCTGAACAAATAACAGAGACACTGCCTAAACTTTCGACAGCAAAAAGCTTACGTATAATGGCATTTTCCTTCGCCATTTTTTGCGTTCCAAATGCCAATACAATGGTCACAATCGAACTTAATGCCTCAGGTATCGCAGCAACTGCCAATGAAACGGCAAACATAAACGATTCGACTAACTCACGCCCACGAACAAGATCAATGGCAAAAATAACGACACAAATCATCGTGATACCTAGGGCTAATTTCTCGCCAAACTGATCGAGACTTACTTGTAGCGGTGTCTTTTTTTCCTTCGCAGTATCTAGTAAATTAGCGATTTTCCCAATTTCGGTTTCCATGCCAATAGCTGTGACAATGACAATACCTCGACCGTTCGTCACAAAACTTCCAGTGAAAACCATATTTTTCTTATCAGCAATTGTGACATCTTCCTTGATAATGTCGGCGCTTTTCGCTACAGCTAATGATTCCCCAGTAAGTGAACTTTCATTAATATGAAGATTATGGCTTTCTACTAGTCTTCCATCTGCATTGATATAGTCACCAGCTTCTAAATATAGCAGATCTCCTACTACTATATCTTTAGATAAAATTTCAACAATCTGATTATTACGCATGACTTTCGCAATGGGAGAAGACAAAGCTTTTAAATTACCAAGTGACTTTTCTGCCTTTACATGTTGTACAGTACCAAGAATGGCGTTTAAAATAATAACGATCAAAATGACAATCGTACTTTCTACTTCACCTAATAGAAATGAAATAGCAGCGGCGACCATTAAAATAATGACTAATAAATCTTTAAACTGTCCGAAAAAAACAGCCAGTGTACTTATTTTTTTCCCTTCCTCTAATACGTTAAAACCGTAGACTTCTTGCCTTTTTTGAACGTCAGAATCACTCAATCCTTGATTGGTCACGCTCAATTTATTCATGACTTCAGCGGACGACTGCTGGTGATATTGTGTCATTTGGTTCTCCTTCCAATGTAATTTTATTAGACGATCATACTTACGACGAAAACAATTACTGCTAACTAACTGAATAGCGTCTCGCAAAACTCGGGATAGACCTTTCTAGCTTTTGCGTCATGCACCATAGAGCTGACTATTTCAATAGAAGGAAAACATCTATTGAAATAATCCATTAACTACCAAAAATCACATACTAAAATACGTTTTTCCATATCTACTCCAACTTTCAAATATTTGAACTATAACAATCTATTCCTTGTCCTAATCCAGTATGATAATAATTGATAGAGAGATTAAAATTTTTATACTATCGGTGAGCAACCGTACAATATTTACATGTTTCACAAAAAAAAGACACTCCCTAACATTCAGAAGGGTGTGTCCGTTACTTCATTAAGTACTATATTTAAATGATTTCAATGATAGGCAAAGCGTTAGGATAAAGCATCCGATTAAGATAAGTAGTGACTGGCACCAACTAGTCAAATTAATGAGTAATGCCCCTTTAATACCGTGTAAAAACCATTCAAATGGATTAATGAAACTGATATATTGGACTATTTTAGGAGCTTTATCCATTGAGAAAAATGCATTACTACATAATAGCATTGGTATCATGAGCACATTGGCTGACATACTTAAATGTCCTTCATTTTTTACTAAACTTGAAACAAAAAAACTAAGAAATACAAAACTTAAAGATGCTATTAAAATAATCGGAGTCATTAAAAGGATCGTGTTGAACGAGAATTGTAGTGGATGAATAACTTTGTAAAAGAAAAGCACGATATACGAAAGAACTATCGCTATTAAAGACCATGCACATGAAACACTCATAATATACTTCCACAAAGGCAAAGGCGTTGCATAAAGCAAATTGTAAACGCCTCTCTTTCGTTGTGATAAAGAGATAAAAGCAGTAGTCATAAATGAATAAAAGAACACACTAGTTGCCATAATTCCATTCACATAGTGTTCAACAAAGCTTGGGGCAAATATTTTTATGGCGATAATCGCAGTAAACGGCATGAAAATTGACCAAAAAAGGAGATACATATCTTTTATCGCAACTTTCAAATTTAACATGAAAATAGTCTTCATTGAATCCGTCTCCCTCAATTCGTTAATTTTAAAAATAAATCTTCTAGATTCTGAGCATGATATTGCGCTAGTAAATCATGCTCAGCACCGTACGCAACCATTTTACCTTTATTCAACATGATGATTTTGTCAGCTATATGGCTCACTTCCAACATATCATGAGAAGCAAAAAGCACCGCCACACCTTTTTCCTTTAAACTTTTCAGCATGTTTTGAATGTCCTTTTGACCTCTTAGATCTAATCCAGCAGACGGTTCATCCAAAATTACTAATTTGGGATTATGCAACGTTGTCACAGCAATGGCTAAACGCTTTTGTTGCCCCAACGATAATTTAATGGCGGGCGTCTTTTTTACATGTAATAAGTCAAAAGAAGCAAGCTTTGCCTCAATCATTTTATTAGAAAGAACAACATTATAAAATGCAGCGAATAGTTTTACATTATCCTCTACCGAAAAGCCTTCAAAAAAAGGAGTAGATTGTAGCTGCGTGCCAATCTCTTTTTTATAATTTGACGTCCAGTAATGAATCGTTCCAGCATCTTGAGCAATAATACCGAGAAGCATACCAATCGTTGTCGTCTTACCAGCTCCATTCGACCCTATTAGTGCAATTGTTTCCCCCTCTTCAATCTCAAAATTTAGAGCATCAACCACACAACAATCCTTATAGTATTTTGTTAAATTACAAGCACTAATTAGTTTTTTCACTAGCTGCCCTCCTATTCAACATTGTATACTCAACTTTGACTATATTAGGATTTTTTAACTCCCTCATTTATTCGAGAGAGTTAATTTGATCTTTTTGCATTATCTTTATAGCTTGCTGGACAAATTTTTGTTGCACTTTCACAATTTCCAACATATTAGCAAATGCTAATTGCGTTAGTTCTGGTATTTCGCCTTGCATGGCATGCATTTTCGCCTGATAGCCGACTGTAATCGCTTTTTCTTCATCTTCTAAAATTTTCTTTTGCTTTTCCAATGCACAAATAGCTTTTTCGTTAGGAAGCTTAAATGCAAAGGACACACCCGAGTACAATGTCGTGGGATAAACAACAGATGATTGTTCTAGCGCTTCAATAATTAATTGTTGTTCATATACTTTACCCTTTTCAGTAATTTGGTAAATAGCTTTTTGTCTAAGTCCTGTCGATTCAATACTGGCCACCTCGATATATCCATCTTTTTCAAGCTTCTTTAAAGCATTGTAGATAGAACCAATAAGAACGCCGCCCCATCTTTCGGCATCGTTCAATTCAAGCATTACTTTAATATCGTAGCCAGTCATTGGCTTTAAGCCCAGCATAGCAAGCACTAATAATTTCGTCACAATAATCACCTTTTTATATTCAACGTTGAGTAAATTGAATATAACTGGAAAATTATTGTTTGTCAATAGGTGCTTACCTATTGTGATGACGCATCTACGTTGATTTCAAAAGATTTATAATACAAAAATATAACAATATTTTTTTGTTCTGTGGTATACTACTCCGAGTAGCACCATCAAAGGGCACAACCAATTCTCTAGCTGTAGCGTATTTTACGCTGCAGCTTTTTTATTTTTTATTAAAAAGAATATACTCTCACATCTTTTTACAATATAATATATAAACTAGAAAACTTTCCTAAATCATTAATTCCGCCTATAAGGAGAGAATAGCATGAATGTAGAAAAAATCTTTGAAAGCTTTCCATTATTGAGCTCTACCAACTTACAATTTAAAAAAATTGAAGAAAGCAACTTAGACGAGCTATTTGCCATTTACGATAATGACAAGGTATTTGAGTATTGTGGCATTATCCCTAAGCACAATATTCAAACTGTCCAAAAAATGATCGGTCATTTTGAACGCGACTTCACAAAAAGAAGTCGAGTAAAATGGGGGATATTTTTTAAAGAGCAGCCGAACACTTTAGTAGGCATCATCGAAGCGATGGATTTTAATCACAAGGTGAACATGGTAACAATCGGGTATTATTTAGCAGAGGACTATTGGCATAAAGGCATTGCAACAGAAGCTGTACAAACGATTAGCAAATTTTTATTTGAAGAAGCAGACATAAATAGAATTCAAGCAGAAGTAATGCCGATGAACGATGCGTCAAAAAAGGTGCTCTTAAAAAGTGGCTTTGTCAAAGAAGGATTAGTAAGACAAGCCTCTTTCTGGTCAGGTAAAGGCATTATCGATTTAGAAATCTATAGCATGTTGCAAGAGGATTACAACAACTAAATTGCCAGGCTGACTAAATCCTATTCTGTGCTGTAATAGCATGGTTACCTGAGCTGACCATGCTATTACAGCACTCTATCAACTTTATACAGGCGTATACCTATGATAAATAACCAAATATGCCATGCTCTAATTGAGTGCCTGGGCTTCAGTGTGCGTAGGCCTGGCACATCTTAACGCTTTGTATAGAGAAGAAAAATGGTACATAAATTAGTACTATTCTATATAAATTCAATTAAAGTAGTCTTGAATAATATAAGCCACGCTCATGTAATTGAACGTGGCTTTTCTTGTTAGAGCAAAACCTTCTTTTAGTTAATAAATGTAGAAATCTTTCCACTGTAGGTAGCTAAATAACCTTTTCCCGCTGGCATAGCTCCTTGTAATCTTAGATTTCCTCTATATAAATAACCATCAATCCATTTTTCATAAGGATACAATGTTGGTATAGAACTATTAAATGTATAGTACACTTGATGTGATACATCTGCATAAAGATAAAAACCTCGTGGATTAATATCAGATTTAGTGATTGTCTCTGATATTATTTCTCCATCTTCATATTCTTTATTGATGTCGAAGCCAAATGGTAGTTCTGCTACTGGTTCAGGTTCAGGTTCTGCTACAGGCTCTGCTATTGGTGTAAACTCCCTATCATCATTAGAGTTTGTTTCCTCGGCAGCTAAAGAGATTGCCGAAAATGCAAAAATTCCCAAAACTAATGTAAACGCGCACAACAAAATACTTAGTCTCTTCATTTCCTTCACCATCTCCTTAATATTGAAAATCACTTTAATTATAAAAAATAAACACATAATATTCAATATTTTATCACAACTCTTACTAGAGTAAATAATTTACTATCGGCAAATGTAATAGCTTTTTAATTATTTGATATTTCAGTTATTTAATTCTATTATATAAATTAGGTAGTTTTACATATGAATATTTGTTAGTTCCTTCAGCAACAGATAAGAGAAAAAGTGAGGTGAATTTTGTGAAAAACAAAACTATTCCCATTATTTTTTTAACATTATTCGTCATTTTCTGTTTAGGGATGCTATCATTCTATAGTCTTAGCAATGAATAGCAATGTTAGTCTATCATTATTTGTATCAATGCCAACAGCCTAGTCTGTAACCATTTTAATGCAATAAAAGTACTCTAAACAAATGTAGCTTTGTTTAAAGTACTTTTATTGATTAGCTAAATGAAAATTTGAAAATCTTTCCACAAATCAAATCTACAATCTTAAGATTTCAATTCTCGCCATCTCCAATATGCTTCATATAGCATATCGTGTAAAAATTCCTCATCCTCTCGTTCCTCATCTAGACCTCTCCGTTCTAGTTTTAGCCCTAACCACACCGTATCATCATATTGAAATTTAGGATCACCAACACCATCTATAATACAGAAAAAGTGAAAAAAGATTGAAAGCATCCGATCGCGAACAATCTTTTCGATGCCACTTATACTTTGATGCGTAAATTCATTGGCATTTAACGCGTTGAGTTCCTCAGCAGTTAATTTAAGCTCATCCTCTATGCCTATAATCGCGTTTTCTGGATTACGTAGGCTATTACCCATTCTAGAGTATTCTTCAATTAATTCATGAACCTCCATTAGTAAACTCATTTGACTATCCATCTAAATCACCACTTTTAAGTTAATTTAGTAAAAAACAACAACTATCATCGCTAAGCGCTTTCCTTAATGGTAGCTTATTTACTTACACCATACAGTTTAAAAAGTTCGCCTGATTCATATTGTTCAAGAACTATGCTTGCCTCAAAACTGGTCATATTCTGTTCCGTTCCTGCAATTTTTTCAAGCATGTTTAAAGCTTCATCTTTGCGATAGTCCACTACAATTGCATATATGCTGCAAACATATAAGACAAAAGGATTTTCATGAAGAAACAACTCATCTAACACGGCTGTTGCAAGTTCATGTGATTGCTTTAGTTGATCCAAAATAGCTAGCAATGCCTTATTGGATTTATTTCCTCTTTTATAATCACCGGTCATCGGCGTTTCTTCTGCTATTAAGGCATGTTTTATAAACTCATCAACTAATATTTTTTTATCTTGCATATTATCACCTCATAGTATTATCGTAGTCTATCCATAATTTTTATACCATAATCATATTGATAATCCCAACTCTTTCCGGCTAACCAATCCCTTACACGTTTCCCTTCCGAATATGGCCGGATAGAATTATAGTATCCTGTAATTCTATGATGATGTTGTATATCAATGGATACGATATTACGAGTATTGTGAATAGATGTTTTACTAAAGCCAGACTTTGCAATTTGTGATTGTTCAACAATATGATGCCATTGTCTATTTGTACCAGCCTTCCCTAAGAATTTTCTTAAAGAGTCAAAACTATTAAATCCTCTATGAGTTAAATTTTTAATTGGTACTCCAAGAACATATCTGGCAGTTGTTCGAATTGCAACTCCTCCAACAACATACACAAAAACCGGTAATACAGAAGCATTTAATTCAGTTGTATCAATATTGTAGACTTCACCTGTTTCGATGTCTTGTAAACTTACTTTAAATACATCGTCATTGTTTTCATGTACAACTGCTGCGAGTTTTTTATGAATCTCTTCACCTTTTTCGTCTATAAAGGTACTAGTTAAGATAATTGTATCGCTTTCTGGATACATATCTAACTCAAATCCAGCATCGAAATCAGTTGTTTTTAAACTAAGAGTTACAATAATTTGTCCATTTTTAAGGACTTCGATGCCAAAATCCAAAGATTCAATATCTTCAAGTGTTTCCTTCCCATATAAATTTGTAATTTCGTTTTCAATCTCTTTCCTTATTTCCTTTTCTGCTTCATTAATATCTGTATCAATATCATTTTGTAACTGTTTTTCATCATTATTTTCAATAGCTAGCTTAGTTATAGGTATAATCGTACTTGCACCTGCATGCGGGATAGTTACACCGAAAACCAAAAAAATAACCATTAATATAGAGATAATCTTTTTCATAAATAATCTCCTTTCGTTATTAATTATCTTCTATAACCCCATATCCATATTCACGATCAAAACCTTCTTCACCTAAATCTTTTGCCTGTTGCTTTAAAAGTGCCACTATTGATTCCTTACTTAACGATTTTTTGTGTGCAGCCATTAGACTAACAATATATTTAGTAGCTTTGGCAGTTGCAAAGGACGTCCCAGTAAATTTTCTGTAATATCCATTTTTGTCTATAGCTACGACGCCTTCTCCCACAAAGGCAAAATCAATTTTTCCTTTTCCTGTTGAACTAAGTCGTCTCAACTCTGTATCTGTAGCAGTAATAGATATCACTTCATCATATTTTGCTGGATAATCAACACCAAAACCGAAAGTGTTGCCAGCAGCTGCAATAATAAGGGTTCCATTTGCAACGGCTTTACCAATAACAGTTTTGACAGCTAAATTTTCCGTTTGGTATCCAAAGCTGATATTGATAATATCTACTTCTTGCTCAATACACCATTCGATGGCTTTAACTAAGTCTTCTGTCTTCCCCTTGCCATCCTTGTCCAAAACTTTTACATCAATCAAGTCTATCTCATTATTTTCAATAATATGGGCAATTGGAGTCCCATGACTCATTTCATCAATAGTGGGCGATGTCGGATCGATAGCATTAAATTCATTAAAAATACCACTTTCCAAAAATTCTTCATTAATACCACTATCTAAAATTGCTACCTTAAACCTTTCCTTTTGGACTTCCTGATTTTCTGATACAACATGATGAATAAACACTAAGATAATGATTAAGGTAGCAAATACAAAAAAAGAAACTTTTTCATATAAACCTCCTTTAATACATTTAATAGTTTTTGTCTTTATCGACACTTATATATTAATTGAATATTTAAATAATTTAAATACATTTAGTACAAATTTTCTCTTAAAATTCATTTTTTCGACACTTTTTCAGTTCGAATACGACGATTTCTTCATTGTTTCGACATTTAAATTGATGACTTTTAGGCACATCAATAAAGAGGAATTCAACAAAAAAAGTTCAAAGAACCTCAGAAAGACAACAGCATGATGTAGTTTTATGAAAAAATACGGATTTCGATATGTATGAGTCATTCCCTCTCTAAACAAGAACATGCATTCCCCCTCTTTTATTACTTTATCGTGAATATTTTGTAGTACATTATGTTCTTGGTGCGAGAGGATAATTTAAAACTACAAATGATAGTGTCGGATAATCTGTAGTCTTATCTATCAAGTAAAATAGCCCCTAACAAAAAAAGATTGTCGATGCTCCCCAAGTTTAGGAACACCAACAATCAAAGCGCCTCTATCAAATTACTTCTACTTTATACTTTTAGCAGCTTGCTGAATAAGTGCCGCTACCATCGTATCCATTTGTGCAAAACGATCGTCCTTCGTTTGTCCATTAACGTAGCGATAGTAAATTTGCTGGCAAATGACCGCTAATTTAAAATAAGCAAATGTTATATAATAGCCGATTGTAGAAACATCGCGTCCACTTTTCTCCGCATAGCGAGCGATAAATTCCTCTCTCGTATAAAAGCCAGGTAACGTTGTAATCGGTGGCTCCCCTAATGCATACAGTAGCATTTTCGGATCATCTGCATGCATCCAATAGCTCATCGCAACACCGAGGTCTGCTAATGGATCACCCACTGTTGTCATTTCCCAATCAAAAAGCCCAATCATTTGACCGTAATCTTGTGAAAACATAGCATTGTTAAACTTATAATCATAGTGAATAATTGCCGCCTCATGCTTTGCCGGACAATTGGCCTTTAACCAAGCTGTTAGTGTCGCAACTTCTGGAAGCTCTGCTGTTTTTGCTCTATCGTAACGCTCCACCCAACTATGCACTTGACGTTCCATAAACCCTTCCGGCTTGACCATATCTTTTAACGCTGTCTGTTGATAAGGTATAGCATGGAGCGCTACTAATGCATCCACCATTTTTTCAGACAGTTGGCGCGCTAGTTGGACTGTCGATTCTGTCCCAGAAGGAAAATGCGTATCCAAGACAATGCCTTTTTTCCGTTCCATCAAGAAAAAGTCACTGCCGATAATGCTCGCATCATCGACATAAATATATGGTTTTGGTACGACCGTTAAAAACGGATGGAGCGCAGATAAAATGGTAAATTCACGCTTCATATCATGCGCTTTTTTGGCCACTGGCCCAAGAGGTGGCCTGCGAAGTACGACTTCAAAATCAGCAATTTTCAAACAGTACGTTAAATTAGAATGTCCAGCACTAAATTGCGTAATTTCTAGTTTTCCCTCTGGTAAGTCTGGGAATTGTCGCTTTAAAAAAGCATGTAATGACTCACTATCGATTCGTTCACTTCTTCTAACTTGCATCGTATCCATAGGAACCCCCCTTAAATAATTGCGCTCATCCCACCATCGACGACAATAATCTCACCTGTCACATAATCGGAAGCTGCAGCTGCTAAAAAGAGTGCAACGCCCTTTAAATCATTGTCAGATCCTAAACGCTTCAACGGTGTAGCGCCCATTAAATAATCTTGACCGCGTTCAATTAAGACATTCGACATTTTCGTCGGGAAAAATCCAGGGGCAATTGCATTCACGTTGATACCTGATGGTCCCCACTTCACCGCTAAATCTTTCGTTAACGTGATGACTGCACCTTTACTGGCGTTATAGCCGACCGTATCCATAAAATCAGGTAGTGTCCCACCAAGGCCTGCAATAGAAGCGATATTAATAATTTTTCCAGCATTTTGTTCGAGCATTACTTTGCCTACAGCCTGCGACATTAAAAATGTCCCGTTGACGTTCACATCAAAGACCTTTTGCCAAGCTTCATATGGCATATCGACTGCAGGCGTCCCCCAAGAGGCTCCACTGTTATTGACTAAAATATCAATCTTGCCAAACGTTGCTAATGTCTGTGACACAACATGTGCTATTTCTTCGGGTTTTGTCACATCACAACCAAGTGCTAGTGTCTGAACACCTAGTTTTGATAGTTGTGCCGCCATTTCCTCACAAGCCTCGACTTTGCGTGAACATAGTACAACATTGGCACCTGCCTCTGCAAAGCCTTGCGCAATTTGTGCACCAAGTCCACGACCACCGCCTGTAACAATAGCCGTTTTCCCTTTTAAGCAAAATAAGTCGAGTACCGTCATTTCACCAGCTCCTCCTGCTTTTTGGCGTGTTTTTTCAGTTCCAATTTTGCAACCGTGTTGCGATGAACCTCATCTGGTCCATCTGCTAAACGCAATGTGCGCGAATTGGCCCATTGCGCAGCTAATGTCGTATCGGGACCTACTCCAGCAGCGCCAAATGCTTGAATGGCACGGTCAATCACACGCAATGCCATATTTGGTGCAACTACTTTAATCATGGCAATTTCAGCTTTGGCCTCTTTATTGCCTACTGTATCCATCATGTAGGCAGCTTTTAACGTTAGCAATCTTGCCTGTTCAATATCAATGCGCGATTCTGCTATTCGTTCACGCATCACGCCTTGATCTGCTAAAGATCGATGGAATGCATGACGCTCCTGTAAACGTTTGCACATTTCCTCTAAAGCACGTTCAGCTGCTCCAATTAGGCGCATACAATGGTGAATGCGTCCCGGACCGAGTCGCCCTTGTGCAATCGCAAAGCCTTTACCTTCTCCCCATAAAATATTGTCTACAGGTACTCGCACATTGGTAAACGTCACCTCACCATGTCCTTCCGGTGCATGATCATAGCCAAAAGCCGTTAACATGCGCTCGATTTTCACACCTGGGGCATCCATCGGCACTAGAATCATTGATTGTTGCTCATGGATAGGTGCTGTGGAATCCTTATGTTTTCCCATAAAAATAGCGACTTTACAGCGTGGATCTCCAGCACCCGTTGTCCACCACTTATGACCATTTAAAATATACTCATCACCATCACGCTCAATACTCGCTTCAATATTGGTCGCATCACTTGAAGCTACTGCCGGCTCTGTCATCGCAAAGCAAGAACGAATTTCCCCGCGCAATAGCGGTTCTAGCCACTGTTTTTTTTGCTGCTTCGACCCATAGCGTACAAGCACCTCCATATTCCCCGTATCAGGGGCATTACAGTTAAAGACTTCTGGCGCTATTAATGAACGTCCCATAATTTCACATAACGGGGCATATTCTATATTCGTTAAACCTGCACCATACTCGCTATCAGGTAAAAATAAATTCCATAGCCCCGCTTCCTGTGCTTTCAGCTTTAATTCTTCCATAATAGGAGGAATCGCTCCCCAACGATCCTCCATTGCTTCCACCTGTGCCGCATATACCGCCTCATTTGGATAAATATGCTGCTCCATAAAGCTCGATAGTTTTTCTTGCAGATCGACTACTTTTTCACTATAAGAAAAATGCATATGAAAGCCCCCTTTGTTTGACAATTCAATAGAAATGAATGATTGTTCATTCTTATTCTTACAATAAATGTTACCGCTATATGCCATGTAAATCAATCATCTATTTCAGAAAAAATTGAACAAAGAAGAAAATAGGCACTCAAAACAGCAAAAATCATCATCTGTTTATCATTTCACTATCTCATTTTAATTATTTCAATATAGTAGAAATGTTATTTTTCACTGGCAAAGTAATGCACAACACCATTAATAAATTGACTGATGGCAAAAGGAAGATGACGACTTTTCAAATACACTAAATAAACATTCCTTTGTAAATTTGGGCAATCAATCTCTTTTTGAACGATCGTCTTGGCTGTCGGTCCCTGTAAATAATTTTCAGGCAAAATGGTAATACCTAAATTTTCTCGCACGAGTGAGACGGCCGTTTCAAAGCGTTCAATTTCAAATTGAACGTTAATTTCTTCGCCTGCATGTTCAAATGCCTTCAAAATATCTTGCCGTGTTTGAAACCCATCTGTACTAATGATAAAAGGCTCATTTCGTAAATCCGAAATCGTCAATACATCTTTTGTCGCTAAAGGATGCTCTAAAGGCAACACGGCTACTAGTCGTTCCTCATACAAGCACTTTACTTCCAGCTCATCATCATCCATCAACTGATTGGTAATGATGACATGTGTTTTATAGCCTTTGAGTGATTTTTTGACACGTTTGCTGCCTAAAATATCTACTAAATGAAATTTCATTTGTGGATAAACCTTTTTATATTCAACAATTGCTTTAGGTAACCAATGCTTAACGGATTCCATCACCCCGATCGTTAAATCGCTCGTGCCGTGGACAATTACCTCGTCCATCTCAATTTTTAGCACTTCCATATTTTTTAATATAACTTTTGCGCGTTCAAATAGTAGCTCTCCCGCTTCCGTTAATTGCAAATTCCTCGTATTTCTATCAAGTAAAGGAGAGCCCACTTCTTGCTCTAATTTCTTTATTGCATTACTTAAAGAAGGTTGAGAAATATGCAGTTTTTCGGCCGCTTTCGAGTAATTCATGTGCTCAATCACGGCGATAAAATATTGTAATTGTTTAAAATCCAAAACAGCATACCTCCTTATTTATAGTTAAAAACTATAGGTTAATAATAATTATATATTAGTAAATATAATTATGTGAATATATAATAAATTAACACTACATGAATAATGTTAATGGAGTTGATAAAGAGATGTATACAATGACAGATCAAAAACAATGGAAAGGTCGTATAGATTCCACTACGAATCCTAGTAGTTTCCGTTTACATCAAAAAGTAAAACGATTAGCTATTAACGATGTAAGCGCTTCACAGCAGCAGAAAGCTGGTGCTGGTATTGTTGGTTTTATATGTGATGAAGGGGTACGCCGCAATCAAGGGCGCGTTGGTGCTGCTAATGGACCCAATGCACTGCGTGAAGCCTTAGCAAGCTTACCATGGACATTTGATGAACAACAGGAAATTGTCGATGTTGGGAACATTATTTGCCTCAATCATGCGTTAGAAGATGCACAGCGTGAGCTTGGTGAAATTGTTCAAGGATTACGTACAAAAAATATGAAGTGTATTATCCTAGGTGGCGGACATGAAACGTTATACGGACATTATTTAGGAATACGTGCCTCATTACCAAAAGACGCAAGCATCGGCATTATTAACATAGATGCACATTTTGATTTACGTCCTTACGATGAACAGCCTTCATCCGGTACAATGTTCCGCCAAATTTTAGAACAAGATCCACATGCGGATTATTTCGTCCTAGGTATTCAACGTTACGGCAATACACAAGAGCTTTTTGACAAAGCACATGAGCTACAGGTCAAATATGTGTTAGAAGAACAAATGACAGCTGATTACAACGCAAACATCATGAATGATCTCCAACAGTTTATGGACCAACATGATACGATCTTACTGACATTATGTATGGATGTCTTAAACACTGCCTTTGCACCTGGCGTAAGTGCACCATCACCATTTGGACTAGATACAAAAACTGTGCGCTCCGTCATTCAAAAAGTCGCATCACATCCAAATACGCATTCTTTTGATATTTGTGAAGTGAATCCATTGCTCGATGAAAATGGTCAAACAGTTAAATTGGGTGCTTACTTTGTCTATGATGCACTCAATCACTTAATTAGGGGGAACGGTTCATGATCGAAATTAATCAAATAACAACAATATTTCTCGCAGTCGCACTATTTGCATTTGGTAGCTTTCTTATTAATAAAGTAAACTTTTTAAAGCGCTTCTGTATTCCAGCACCAGTAGTTGGAGGCTTACTGTTCGCAGCATTGACTACCATATTAAAAACAACTGGCGTTTTAGAAATTTCACTTGATACATCATTACAAAGCTTATTTATGATTACATTCTTCACAACAATTGGTTTAGGTGCTAGCTTTAAACTTGTAAAGCTTGGCGGTAAACTACTCGTAATTTATTGGTTAGCATGTGGCTTCCTTGCATTAATGCAAAACGTTATTGGTGTGTCTCTTGCTTCACTGATGGGCATCCATCCACTAATCGGTATGATGGCAGGAGCTGTTTCAATGGAAGGTGGCCACGGGGCTGCCGCTGCTTTCGGACAAACTTTAGAAGATTTAGGTATTTCTTCAGCAATGACAATCGGGGCTGCCGCAGCAACATGTGGCTTAGTAGCCGGTGGACTAATCGGTGGACCAATTGTAAAGTATTTAGTGGGTAAATACAATTTAACACCTGATGAACAAGAAACAGAAGCTGTTGATTATGAAAATAAAAATGAACAAATTACATCGGATTCATTCTTTACACAAGTAGTTATTATCACATTTTGTATGGCTGTCGGAACGTATGTGGGAACTTTGTTCTCTGAAGCTACAGGTTTCGTTTTACCAGGCTATGTAGGGGCTATGTTTGTCGCTGTATTCGTTCGTAACATTTTAGATAAAGTGAAACCGAATGCCATTAATATGAAAAGCATTTCTTTAATCGGCGACGTTACATTAGGGGTTTTCCTGTCAATGGCGTTAATGAGTATTAAATTATGGGAAATTGCCGACTTAGCATTACCTCTATTTGTCATTGTTTTTGTACAAGTATTATTCATCGTTCTATTCTGTATTTTTGTATTATTTAAATTACTAGGCAAAAATTATGATGCGGCCGTGATGGTTGCAGGTTTTGCAGGACATGGATTAGGGGCAACGCCGAACGCAATGGCAAATATGTCCGCTGTTGTTCAACGCTTTGGCCCTTCTACAAAAGCTTTCCTTGTTGTACCAATCGTAGGCGCATTTTTAATCGATGTCTTTGGTATCCCTATTATTATTACAACCATTAATCTATTTAAATAACATTAAAAAGCCGTACACTGTTGAATATAGACAAGTGTACGGCTTCTTTTATTTAGATAAAGAACTTAATAGATTTCATTATTGTAATATTTCACTAACCGTTACACATTCATAGCCTTGTTTCTGCAAGTAAAGAATGACATTTTCTAACCCATCGGCTGTCGTTTGATGAATATCGTGCATTAAAATAATGCTACCATCGTTGACGGACGCTTTGACGTAAGTAAGTATTTTATCGGCATTGCGATGCTTCCAATCGAGTGTATCAATCGACCATAAAATAGAAGGCATCGTAATCACCGAGCGTACTTGGTCACTTGTTGCACCATATGGAGGTCGAAAAACAGTTGGATATTGACCGATAGCCTTGTAAATGGCATTGCTTGTGCGATCCACTTCTTCTTTCACACCGGCTTTTGCTAAATTCGTTAGCTTCGGATGATTCCACGTATGATTGCCAATTTCATGCCCTTCCGTATACACTTGCTCTACAGTTTTCGGATTGTTAGCAGCGTTTTTCCCAACCATAAAAAATGTGGCCTTGACATTGTATTTTTTTAATATGCGTAGTATTTGAGGTGTTACCTTCGCATCAGGCCCATCATCAAATGTTAAAGCTACTCGTTTTTTAGCCCCTTTTGCTACAGAAACCCCTTTATTAAAAACCTTATTATCAATCAGCTTTACATCTGTTAGCTCAGAAGCCATTATGTACCCTTTTTGTTCGCAAGCTTCAACATAAGCCCAACCTGCCACTATTGTATATTGCTGGACAATTGTTTTGTCTGCTAGTTTCCCTAGCACCTCACCACTTGGACTCGCTGTTAAATGAATAACGGCTCCTATAGGTGCGTTTACCTGCTTTTTTGTCACGGTTGGCTTTTTAAGCATATTTGTTGCGACATAGCCGTAGTCATGTCCATATTGAACATACGACCAACCACCCGGCGCTGTGCCATAGACAACTAACAAACTACTTTCATAAAGCTGTCCACCTTTTTGGGCACTTGGACTTGGGTATTTCATTAAGTTTGTACCGCCTTTTTTTGCAACAACCGCCTTTTCTGGCGTCAACTCGACTAAAGTCGTTGCTGCTACATACCCTTCTAACTGTGACATTTGGATATATACCCATTCTTCATTAAAAGGTGTAGCAACCACGAAATTGCCTTGTTTCACATGACCGCTGACATTACTTTCTGTTGAAGCTTCTACATAGACCGTTGCATCCATTGTAACTTGTTGAATCGTCCCCTTACTAACTTCATTAGCAGAAACATGCCCTGCCATCGCAATACTACAAAAAAATGCCCAAAACAAAGCTAAAGGTAATAATTTTTTCATTATTCTACACCGCCTTTATGCAATCACTGATGTCATTTCCCGTGTAAAATATGCTGAAAAACATAGGATTTGATTCTTATTATAATGGAAGCTGTCATCCCAGAAAATAGTAATAATCAACTAGATTTACTACTAATAAATTTTGCTAACAATGTTTGTTGATAATCTGAATCCACGGCATACTGCTGAATGGTTTTTTCATGCTTTAGTAAAAACGCCTTTACTTGTTCTTTATCAAACAAGTCATTTCCTTGAGGTAAAATAGAAAATAATGTGGCCATTTAATCGAAGAGGACATCTCTAGCAATTTCATACCCTACTCCTTCTATTTCAAAACGATACCCCTTAGCATAGATTTAGTAACGTTACCTTTCAAATGGCATCCCGTTTATCTAATTGCTCGGTAAAATCCTTCAACAGCATTTTCCCTTTACTATCAAGCCACATTTGAAACGCTTCATCACGTTTCGGATTTCTCGGTCTAGACCTCTCTCATAACCACCACCTCCAATGTCATTTGTTTGTTTTGTAATCACCCCATTATGCTAGTTGCTTTGTATAATAAAAAAGACGCCAATATGACGTCCATTAAAATACATCAAAAAATACTTTAACAGCTGCCAAAGAATATGTTATTAATAACCTTTTAACACCATCCTCAACTACATTTTCAACAGTCGCTTCTTTTCCGAAACAAAATCGTTCAGGATAACCTAAATAATTTACCTGTATACTCACTTTACTTGATAACGGATTCTTTTCAACCTCGAAATACACTCTACCCTTTCGACACATAACTTTTGGTTGTATGATGCAGTTTTCAAAGCAAAAGAAAAAGCACCTCAATGAGAGGTACTAAAATATTTAAGGGGGTAATTCAGTAGTTTTTTCAAATAGTAATACGATACCCTCGTTTTTAACTTTTTCAAGTTCTACAATATATTCTTCTTTACGTTCCTCAAGCCTGGAATCTAGTGAGTCTTGATATGATGGAAAAAGATTACAATCTACTGGTTTACCCATTAAATCACCTCAATGTCTCAAATTTTTACTCATCATACAATATTTTTATATTTTCTGACAATTAATTTAGATATATTTGATTAATTGGGGTGACAAGACAATTAAACTTAAAGCTTATAAAAAAGCCATAACTGTACTTTATTACCTATTTTATGTATAAAAATTAAATGAATAAAAAGACTCATAATCTTGATAAAGCTTTTTTACTGTGGTAAAACTGTCGAGTTAGCTCACTTCTAGCAACCGTGGTAGTGCTACACCACGTTAATATTGAGGAATTATGTAGATTATTAGAAAGAGTTAATTTTTCAGAAAATAAAGTTTTTGTTACATTTTTGTAAATTATATTTTATTTTTTATTTTTTATAATATTTAGTGAATTAAGAATATTATAAGGAGGAGTTTTACAAATAAGAAAATTATTTTTTTGTTGACTTGTTTGGTTCTTGTATTCTTTTTCACGGGAAATATGGGGTTAACTACACCAACTGCAACTGCATCTGAACAGACTGATGATTATGGAATTTCAATTGTAAATGAAAGTACGATGCGATTAGAATTATTAAATGAAGAGGTATCAATTGAAAACGATGAAGTTGGAAATATCCTTGTAAAAAAAGGTGATTATACAGAAGTATTACCAACACAAGCAATAGATAGTAATGGTAATGAAGTTAATTTAATTTACAAATCCGTTGATAATGGGTTGATTATAGAATTACATAACAATAAACAATCGACTCAAGTAACTAGATTTGCTCGTTCTAAATGGAAATGTACTTTAGGTGTTCTTGGCGGTTATTATTCTGGTGCAATAACTGGTTTAGGGGGTTGGACTTGGTGCAGGAACTGCATTCCCTGTTATTGGAAATGTAGTAGGAGCTGTCGGAGGAACTATTATAGGTGCAGTGGGTGGAACTATGTTAGGTGCAGCTTCTAATTGTTTTGATTAGTTTAATAGGAGATTTTGTATGTTCAATTTAGACTATGTTTTTAGTTGGCCAATGATATTTGCTTTTTTTGTTATCTTGCATTTGTGGATCTTTTTGCAGATAGCATTAGAAGTAAATTTACTTTGGGTTTTTTTGAATCCGATAAATTTTGGTTTACTATTTAATATACTGTTTGGAGTAACTTATCAGATTAAAACTAAAAAAAGAAAAAAATAGTTATAGCTATTTTTAGTTTGTTGAAATACCTCGAAAGTTTTCTATCGAGGTATTTTTTCTTTTTTGAGTTTGTCCGAAATAGAAAGAGACTGAAAAGAACTAATTTTCCTATTTTCTCTTCAGTCTGAAAGTATCCTAATGTGAATTCAACATTTGTACTACAATGCTATTTCTAACCCTAAGTATTGTCGTATTAGATAATTTCATATGCTTTCCCATTGCACGCATGCTATAACCGTCTAGCAATCCATGAAGGACTTCAACCTCTCTGTCACCAGTTACAAGTGGAATACGTTTCTGCACCTCTGCAATCTTTTGCTTATATTCCTTAATCCGATAATTAAGTGCATAAACTATGCGTTGTACTTCTATATTCACAGGATCACTTTTACCACCACTTGCCTTTGGTGAAGCAGCGTCAAAGTGCATCCAGTAAAAAGTACTGTGCAAAAAAGGAAATATATGATTATTTTTCCTCCTAAAGTGCTTGATAGGCTGTCATGGCATCTTCCACATGAAACGGTGGTGTCCAAACATGCCCTTCCGCATTGGTCGTAACAAAAATAAATAATTCTCCGTTCTTTTCCATTAAGGACGCTAAACAAAGGCCTGCTTCCGGTGTATAGCCCGTTTTACCGCCAAGAATGGCACTTTCCACGCCATCCATTTTTGTAAATAGAGTGCTCGAAATGGTTAATTCATTAGGCACTTGCGTTGTATAACTTTTTGTCGTCAATATTTGATAAAAGGTAGGATTTTCAATGGCATACTGAAAAAGCTTACTAATATCACGAACACTTGATACATGGGCAGGATGATGAAGACCACTAACATTCTCATAATGGGTATCATGTAATCCTAGTTCTGATGCCTTGTCGTTCATAATTGTGACAAATGCCTCCTCGCTACCCGCAATCGCTGTTGCTAGCGTAGCGGTAGCATCTGCACCAGATGCTAGTAAAGTACCGTATAATAAATCCTCAATGGTCACAAAATCGCCAGCTTGAAAGCCGGCCATCGAAGCATTTTGCGCCGTATATGTGGCAATTGTTTGTGGCGTAACCATCGTTTGCATTTGTAAATCTTTACTCGCTTCAATCGCGACAATGGCTGTCATGATTTTTGTTAATGAAGCAGGATAAATAATGGCATCAGCATTTTTTTCATATAACACATCGCCTTTTTCATTTATTAATAACGCATTTTTACTATGTAACGAAGGTAGCTCAATGTCCACTACTTGTTCGTTTGTTTTATTCATATAGAAAAATATTGCCACAACACAAATACAACAAAATAAACCAAATTTTTTCATAAAAAAAACGCCTCCCACACATTATAATAGGAGGCAATTCTGAATATTCCTGTAGGAAATTTATGAAGAAATTCTTAAGGATTTCGCCATTCTCAATATGTACGAAAATAATCAATAAAAATCATCGAATACTAACGAAATATTTTGGATTTCTTTTTGTGTTAATTTAAAGAATACATCTTGTGACACGTCCAACTTTAGTGCCTTTTCCTTTGCTAGCCCAGCATAGATACCGCGCAAAATACGCCCTGTTAAACCATGGGATATCACAATCACTTTTGATTCATCTTGGATGCTCTCAAGCCAATCTGTTAATCTACTGACCACTTCGTCGTAACTTTCTCCATTTGGCGCATTAAAATACCAATTATAATGATCTGTGTTTTCTAATAATGCTGGCCAAGCATGTTCAATTTCTTTCGTTGTTAATCCTGCCCAATCCCCAACGGCTACTTCAGCTAGTCGAGCGTCCTTTTCAACATTATTAAAGTCATAGCCAATCGTGCGACAGATTATTTCTGCACTCTGTAAAGCTCTCCCTAAAGGGCTTGAAAACACTTTCCACTGTTGTGGATCGCCAATAAGATTTTTCAGCATATCGGCATTTTGTTGCACTTGTTCCATCCCAACATCTGTTAATGGCGAATCAAGCTGGCCTTGGTAACGTCCTTGCGTATTTAAAACGGTTTCTCCGTGTCGTAGTAAATATATGATTTGATTCAAACATGTTCCTCCTCTAAATGCCAATAATAATCAGATTGTACAGGTAAAGTCAAAATAGTACAAATAAATACACTATGGCAATTATTAGACAGAGCGGGCTATAAAACCTCGTATCATTTCTAGCAAACTGCGAATGTTTTATTTTTTTAAAAAATCCTACATATTTAAAGTCACCTATTGCTCGTATTAAGAATATAACTGCACAAACTGTACAACCAACTGTGAAAAAGGTAAATGCTTGAACAGTTTGCCCATAGATTCCCTGTACGAACAACAAAAATGCCGCTATTAAAAGTAGTACTGCCACCAACATTGTTCCTACTTTCTTTGGGATAAAAACGGCTTCTTGCCCTCCTTTCTTTACAGGTACTACCACTTTAGCGCCCCAGCGACCACCACAAGCCCAATAAACATGTAACATACTAATAAGAAACAGAACACTGACAACTAATAATAGTAAAACTATAATCATGTAGGATTCCCCCTCGTCACAAAACATACTATAGCGTATGTTATAGTTGTAAATATGTCCCCCACAATTGTGAGGGAGCGCATTTTAAATCTTGACTAACATTTCAAGTATTGTTGCTATTGTAAAATTAGGATTGTCTTTAAACCTTGTCATCCAGCCTATATATGTTAAATATGCAAGTCTTGCTCTTTCTACTGCTGCTAATGCGTCGTAGCCTTTCTTCTGGTATAACAGTGCCAGACAACGAATTCGTTGTTCCTCAATATCCACTAATCGTTTAGCTACAACTTGGTCATATTTCGCCCAAGCGTAAATGCCCATCTCCATTTTTTTATCATGACTAAAACTTATGCTTAACAGCTCTTCTAAAGTCGCATCGTCCTGCTCCATAGTTTGAATAATCCGCTTTGTTGCATGCATTTCCCAATAATCTAACATCGCATCTAACAATTCTTGGTGGTCGCGAAAATAATGATAAAAACTACCTTTACTTATTTTCAGCAAACGTGCTAGTGTTTCGATACGCACTTTATCTATTCCTACGTCCGCCAATTGATGTAAACCAGCCTTAATCCAATCTTCTCTCGTTAATTGTGTCATACATACCCCCATAACATACACAACCGTATGTTTCAATCAGGTTAAGGCTAATTGTAAACTTTGTCAATCAAAATAGCCCCTCACATATTTGAAAGGGGCCATAAAGAAATACAGCTAATCTGGCGTTTTACTCCCTTTATGCACATCAATATGATTATTAATCGTCACTTTAATGTGTAAAAAGGTTGGTAAAACACATGCGAGAACTAACAGCAATGGTACTAGTTTTTTCATCATACGCTCCCTATAAATAAATTATCCATTTACTATATTAATCGTTCTTGGTAAATATGATGATGGAACGGTCATACGTTGTGCTTTTTTACGCTTATTACTTAGAACGTACTATCAAAAAGATTTTCCGCAATGGCTAGTAAAATATCGCTATCTGTAAATTCCATTAGCTCATCTCTTGATATATTATGCTGCTGGATTAAACGATTCGACTGAATGGTTACGAGCTTTTCAAAGACATTACGAATATAGCGACCGTTTGAGAAATTTGGAATGGATTCAACTGGAATTTGATTTAATTGTGTTTTCATATGCTGGGCAAAAGTGTCCCCATAACGATAATCGTTATTTTTACAAAGCATTGCAAAAATTTCGTAAAGCTCGTCCGTACTAAAGTTATCAAACTGAACAAAATGATTAAAACGCGATTTGAAACCAGGATTGGCTTGTAAAAATTCCTCCATACGCTCTGTATAACCCGCAACGATAATCACTAAATCATCACGTAAATCTTCCATTGCTTTCAACAAGCTATCAATAGCTTCTTTACCAAATGCATCCTGCTTATCATTAATTAATGAGTAGGCTTCATCGATAAATAACACGCCACCTGTTGCTTTCTTTACAACTTCTTGCACTTTTAAAGCGGTTTGTCCCACATATCCTGCTACTAATCCCGCACGATCTGTTTCAACGAAATGCCCACTCGACAACACCCCAAGATGTTTGTATATTTGTCCGATTATGCGCGCAACAGTCGTTTTTCCTGTTCCGGGATTGCCAGAGAATACGAGATGGTACGTAATAGGAAAACTTGTTAAGCCATGATCAACACGTAAGCTTTGAATTTTAATAAAATTGATTAAATTATGTAATTCCTTTTTGGCATTCGGCAGCCCAACAAGTCCATCTAATTGCGCCTGTAACTTGTTAATTTCTTTCTCTACTTCAGGCGTAATACGCAGACGTTCACCATGGATAAATTCGCCACTATAAATGATTTTCCCATCCTCATTATAATAATCGCCGCGACCATGCTTTTCCCCATTTGCAAGCTCACCAATATAGGAAGCTTGCCCATTCGGATAATAAAGAGTCCCTTTCCCTGTCATAACATCCTCTTTAAATTGACCTTCTGCTTCCAGCACACCTTGTCTTGAATACACTTTGCCTTTGCCATGCTTCATATCTTCAAAGAAATAACCTTCGTATTGCAGTGCGGTTACACCTGCATCCAACTCCATTGATGTCGGTGTATCTGGGGCATAATAATACTTCCCTGCCCCTTGCATATGGTTCCACATAAAATCACCTTCGTACTGCAAAAAACCATTTGGGTAATATTGTGTGCCTTTGCCTTTTTTCATGCCATGTACAAAATCTCCCTCAAATTGAGGTCGGTTTAAATGCGGATATTGTGTCCGTAAATCTTTAAAAGGGGCAATCACATCTTCTTCATAATATAAAATGCCATAGCCATCCATTAAGTCGTTACGGAAATGTCCCTCATAATAAATTTGTCCATCTTTATACAAAATACCGGTGCCTTGTTTTTTATTTTGGATAAATTCACCTTGATAGATCATTTGACCTTTTAAATACATCCTGCCATTTCCTTGCTTCATATGATTGACGAATTCACCCTCGAATAACACCTCCCCATCTTGATCAAAAATTGTGCCCTTGCCATCATAAATATCATGACCAAAATCGTTTTTCTTAACGCCACCACGGTACATGACGGTCCCATCTGGGTAAAATAGCTCTTTTTCTTGATGATTATAGTTCATTTTATTGCCTTCCTTTATCGATTCAGTATATGCTCAATTATAGCGTGGAACAGCATACATATGTGTGAATTTTTAGAATTTAAGGAGATTACCATGAAAAGAAGCTATAAAATTATTTTGTTTATTTTAATACCACTCATTATCTTGTATATGACGACATCATTTATGACACGGGACTCTACCTTTAATAAGGAAGTGATCGAGCGACTTGATATCGAACAGATTAAGGAAATTGAAATTATTCGTGCATCTGATGAAAAAACAATTACGATAAAAGATCCGGATTCTATTCATGACATTATGGAATTATTTGATAACAAAGCGATTCGAAAAGTTCGTTTTGCAAAGTCTGATTTTAAAGAGGCTTACTGGTTAACATTACGGATCAATGATCATCGTGAAATCGGCATACGCCTTGATGATGCAACACACCTTTTTGTTTACTTGTATGAAGAAAATTATATGAAGGACTATAAGTTATTAGATAAAGTAAATACTTCTTTCATTGAATCGTTATTTTAAAAAGAAAGACAGTGAGAAAAGACGCAACACTTTAGGGCAAAGTGTTGCGTCTACGCTTTGCCCTAAAGTGGGCAGCTGTTAGATTAAACTAAATATTTGACCATCGTATAATAACTACTACCAGGAGGATAATCTTTAATTTCCCCCACAACTTGATAGCCTCTTGCTTCATAAAATGAGCGTGCTTGAAAGTCATAAGTGGTCAATAATGCTTTTGTTGCCCCCATTTTACTTGCAGTTGCTTCAGCTTGTGACAGCAATCGATCGCCCAAGCCCTGTCTACGATACTGTTGACTAAACCAAAATTTATTGATTTCTAACCATCCCCAATATACCTCAGCTGTTAATCCACCAATCCATTGATCATTATCAGATACAATAATATTGATAGGCGAAGTACCGTTTTTTCTTATTTCTTTATGGTAGAAAGAATGTTCATTATTAAACTCTCTTAAACTCGTATTTAAAAATGTGACAAATGCTTCATGATGTTCTAATAAAACTTCTACATGATAATTCATCGTATCCTCCTTAACGTATAATGTATACTCTAATATCAGCTTAATCGCCAGTCTTTAACAACTATCATACTTTACGTTTCTTCGTCATTACAATGGTTGCTATTACGATAGCAACCTTCACTAATAGTATAAGCAAGTAAAAACTAAAAGAAATAAGCGATGGTAATAACACAAGCCACCACGACCATGTAATAACATCTGTTAGCTTTAAGACAACTGAAATCAATAAAACCTCGCGTATCGAAAAAAACATGAGGAATCGCCGAAGCCTCCTCATGTTAAATCGCATTTACAAAGTATCGTTAAAAATCTGCCCATTCCCTTTAATACTAATAATTTTTAGACGATTTGTATTTTTAATAAAAATTGATTTATAGAGCTTTGTGCCATTTTCATCTACAATTAATAAAATACGTTTATCAGTGGAATCGGTTACCTTTTCAAAGTGAATATTTTGATTATCGATTTGTTCCATAATTTTGTTATATTCAGGTAATGAAGTCCATTCACTAAGATCATTTGTTTCTGTCGCTTTGTCTTCCGCTTCTGCATTTTGTTCTAGCTGAGCTGGCTGTTCGTTCGTTTCATTTTTTTGTTGTTCTACTTGTTGCTCCTGCGATTGTGAAGAAGCATCATTTGTTGCCTCATTGTTTCCCGTTGCTTCATTATTGCTGCACGCACTTAACATCGCTACGACAGCACTCAATAGTATTATTTTTTTTATCATTTTAAAACGCTCCTTCTAGGCTTATAGTTTACGATAAACGCTCCACTATGCTATTATTTTTTTGTATTTTTAAGCATAAGGAGGAAATATTATGTCGAAAAACACAATAAAGTGGACCATTATTACGGCTATTTTAACAGCTTATGTGTACATTGACGGCTTTTATTTATGGGACATCCAATTTGTCACAATTCCTTTAGCTGTTATATCGTCTGTTATCGCAATGGTTGTTACATATAAAGAGCAACGACCCGTCTATATGCTTTTAAATGTATTATTCACATTTATTGCGATTGTTGGATTTTTTGTTTTGAACAAGTAATTTTACAATGATAGCTATCACTGTTTGGATAGCTATCATTTTTCACATAGTTCTTTAAAATTACATCTGAGACAGCGCCATTCATCAGGCGTTTTCTCAAAATCCTCAAGATCCATAGGCTCGTTTGACAGGATATCTGCCTGGTATTTTTTCATTTCTAAAACACTGTGTCGAAATGTATGTAAAACATTGTCCATGTCGAATGATGTAAACATATATTGTTGTCGTTGCCCCGTTAGTAAATACTCATTGTAAACTTCGATTTTTTCTAGCTCGACGCGATATTTCTGTTGAATGTAATAAGCATAGAGCGCTAATTGCTGGCGGTCATCATCTGATGGCCCCCCTGTCTTCCAGTCAATAATAATCCACTTATCTTTCATATCATCATAATAATGAAAGTCCATTACTACAAACACTTGCGTATCCTCAATTTTCATCGAGCGGAATTGTTCGGGCTCACCAATTCGTAATGAACCAGAATGGGCGGTGATTTGCAAAAATGTCTCGCTTTGTAGAAAGTTCGTAAACACTGCTTCCAAGCGACTTTTATAGTCTGCAATAAGCTCCGTATTTAGTTGTCCATCATAATAAATTTCCTGCATCATGTAAAACTTATTCGGCTTATGTCTCCACAAGTCTACATGCCGAGTCGAATCAATAAAGGCTGCATTGAGTTGGCCACGTGCACGATTCACAAGCTCCGTGACAGACGGCACTTCCCTCGTCTGTAAGTAATCGAGTATCGTTTGCTCGATTAAACGGTGGACAATTTGCCCAAACAAAATGGGCATGGACTGCAGCTTTTTTAAGCGATACACATGTTGATGAAAAGGCTCCACTTGATGGCTCAACCATCCATTATGAGAAAAATAATATTCATAGCCATATTTTCTGGCACAGCTTGTTAATGTTTTATGGCGTGAAAGTGACCACGAAAAGCTTGGAAAAGGTGATATTTCAAACATGTGAACCCTCCTTATAACTGTTGGAAGAAATCATAAACAAGTTGTAGAATCAGGACAATGGTGACAACACGCAACAATATTTTTACTTGCTTTGCATTGACCTTTCTAGCAAGAATAATGCCAATTTGCGCACCAATAATTGAGCCAAACATTAAGACAATTGTTAGCGGCCATTCAATTTTACCTGTTGCAATATACGTAATGGCTGCTCCAGAGCACATGGCAAATACGCCTACTCGAGACAAACCTACAGCTTTTATATAAGAAAGTTTTTCATGGGCATAAGTATAGAGCGCCAACGTACTACTACCAGGACCAAATAATCCATCGTAAAATCCTACCCCAAGCAAAATAGGGCCATTTTTGCGATTCATTTGAAAGCTTTCCACTTCACCAAAATCAGCCCCACCGATAAAGGACATAATAAGTGCAAAGCCAAGTAAAATAATTGCAATCAGTGTTAACGTCTGGCCACTCATAAAGGAAGCAAAAAGCCCGCCCAATGTGCCGCCAATTAACGAGACAAGTAACACAGAACGCATTTCTGCCCATGACAATTCTTTTCTTCTAAATATCGTATAAAAGCTAGAAAAAGCGCTGACCATATTGGAAACTTTATTAGCTCCAATTGCTGAGTGAACCGGTACGCCCATCAACATCATCGTTGGTAATGTAATTAATCCGCCACCGCCAACTAATGTGCCGATCAGGTTACCTGCAATACCGATCACTAAAAATAAAATGTATTCCATCTAATCCTTCTTTCTGCAACCACTTGATGACAATCTTATGTTACAGTATAACAGAATCCTATTTTGAAAGAAGTACATAATGAGGTGATCTTATGCATGCACAACACAAAACGCCTACGCCAAAACTGTGCAAACAACTGACCATTCTAGTGGCAACCATTTTTACAGCTAGCATTACCGCCACGTTGATTCAATATCGTAAGCTTCCCTCGTCCATTCCAGTTTTACAAAGCTTTACGACAGACCATGCACAGTTCGGCCCTAAAATCGCCATCTTTTATTTACCCTTTGTAGCGTTAATGCTATTTTTACTTTTGCATTACTTGGAAATAAAAGCGGCTTACCCAGTCATACGAAAAAACAAACCTACTTTATCTCATATTGAACGTCAAAATGGCATCATTACCTTCTGTCTAATGAAAAACAGTATATTGCTATATTTTACATACTCACTTTTCAATGATTTAACAGTAGCAATGGGACATAATCGTATTTTACAACAATGGCAAGCTTATGCCTTTCTTGCTCTGTTATTAATTATCTTTAGTTGGGGTATTATTCGTGGACTATATCTCCAACATAAATTAAAAAGCTAGTTGCACAACACCTACGTGCAACTAGCTTTTTTTATGATAACACCGTGCCAAATTGCTGATTGTAGCGTCCTTTTCCATCATCAACTCATAACAAAAAAACGATAAAATCCCCCCATAAATCCTTTGACTGATAATTATTCTCAATGATAAAATTTTTGTAAGTAATCGATAAAATAGCAAAGGAGGATGACTTAAGTTGAGTTAGGAACAGTAAAGGGACAACTTCTACTTTTCGAAAAATGCGCAACTAAAGTGCAGGTAAATCCTCAATTACGAATTGACCCCTCTACTATGAAAATAGGTATTTGGCATATAAGAATTTTACTCAATAACGTTCGCGTACAAGTTGTACAATTTTAGCTATCTACCATTTCGTACGTCAAAGAAAGTTGGTGACGATTCATGTGGTATTATCAATCACTCGCATATTTTTTGTATTTTACTTTAATTATATTTATTCCTTCGTTCGTAACCGGTTCTCCTTACAAAGAGACCCCAAAATCATCCTATACAAGAAGATTACTAACGTCTATGGTATGGGCTCTTTTCTTAACATGCATTGTTACACTTTTAGATATAAGATTTCCTTTTGGATTTGATTAGTATTTTTCCTAAATACATACCCTGCCTCTTCCCCTAACAACTAGGAGGTGTTTTCTATTAAAAATACGACACCAAAAGACAAAGTAATAATAGCATCTGGCTTTTTCTTTATCGCTTTTTTCGTTAGGTTATGGTTATTGAAGGATTTAGGAAATTTCAACCTACAGGATTTACTTGCTTATACGCTTTTCGCTGCAATAGCTACTGGTATATTTTTTATTTTAAAGTACCCATTTAACAGCAAATAGTTTTTATTAAATACATTCAACAGGAGTGATATTATGATAAAAAATAGTCTATATACTTTATTTAAAGGAACTATGGTCGTTGTTATTGTAATGTTTTCTATACTTGGTGTATTTACAGAAAATACGGTTGCGAACGATTACCCCGATGACGAAGAGATTCTCGCTTTGATTGAAGAATCTCTAGAATTAATTTATGAAAAAGGAATTATTACTGACAACGACGGATACTTTCTCGGATATGATAAAGAAATATTTGTAAAAAATTTAAAAAAATATGACGGTTATGAAGAGCTTATTCAAGCATTCGAAGATGAAAATTTATTTGTAGATATTAAAAAGTAGATGTTTCTATCCATTCTAAGATTGAAACTAGAGCTGTTGCTTGTGGGTGGCATTTAATGAGACCAACAGCTGAATATAGAGCGGCACATAACAGCTGTCTTTCCAAAGGATTAAAAGAACATTTTGGCTTAGTTTCTTCACTTAGCACCTTAGCGAATTTAATATTTGATAAAAAGTTCAAATTAGCTGCTTCACATATATTAAAGCTTGGGATTAGATCGAATATTGCAGGGGCTGTTGTAACAATAGCATTTATTCAATCTAAATGTGCAGAAGAAATGGATAAGAAATTCCCCGGAAAAAGTAACTGTGAATAATTAGACAGTGTACTTGGCTAATTAGAGAAGGTGTTTACTATGAAAAAAATTAAAAATATATTAAAAAACAGATTAGTAATCGCATCTTTATTTTTTTCTATAAGTATTTTTATCATGATAGTTAAGGATACTGAATTCAGTATCTCAGGCCTAGTAAGATCAATCATCTTTGCAGTATTTGCAGGGAGCGTAATTTTTATTCTAAACTATCCGACTAAAAGTAAGTAAAATTCATATTTTCTACTTATAAAAATTCAAATCTCATGCACTTTATTGAGAGCTGCAAAGATTGAATTAACTTACATTGTTTAGGAAGAGGCCGAACTAGATATTTTTTTGACATAATATATGTAAACAGTAACATAATCGAACCACTAGCTTTATATCTTGAAATTGACCCATTTCAACATCACACATCAAAAGTCGATTGAATCCCATAATTTTGGACCAATCGACTTTTATCGTTTACATGACATCATTCATTTTCTTTTTATTGTGAGAGAATAGACTTTCAAAGTATAGATTCACTAAGAATAGTCCTAAAGCGAAGGCGATAAGACCACCACTAATAAATGAAAGTAGCAGTTTATAAAATAAGCCAAAGTCAGCTGTATAGTGATAATAATCTAATATTAAAAAAATCGCTAAGGTGCCAATTATAGAAGTCAAACTCGAGATACAATATGCCCAGATTAATTGTTTTCTGCTATACAAAATACTTCCCACTTCCTTTCAAAGTGCCTGTATATATTAGAATGAGAAAATTAAAAAGAAAATATGCATTTTTTAAACATTTATTTGTAAATACTCACAAATAAGCGAGCCTTATTAGTATTTATTTATACCCTCGGAATAACATCTTAACCACATCTTTGAATAATCATTCCGTTTTCTGTACCACGTTTCACAAATTATAGAAAATAGATTATACTGGAACTAACTATTAACAATCTTATTCCAAAAGGGGAATCTCCTATGACTGAAAATAATCAAACTGAAGCACCAAAAAAGAAAATGAGCTTGCAAGAAGCCGTCAAGCAACAGCTTGAAAACAAAAAGAACAAAAACGCTTCGACGAAAGGTAAATTGAATGGTGATACGTCAACAAAAAAAATGACAAGTCAGCAGACGAAAAAAACAAGCAATACGCGTAGAAAAATGGGCGTATAGAGTCCCTAATAGAGAACAAATAGAAAAAGCATTCAAGGAATCGTCCATATTCCTTGAATGCTTTTACTTCATTAAACGTCTTGGCGTAATGCTTGAACTTCTGCTAATGATAAGTTAGTTAATTCCATAATCTCTTTATCACTATTTCCTTTTATAAGCATCTTTTTCGCAATGCCTTCTATGCCTTGTTTAATGCCTTTTTCTATTCCTTTTTCTATTCCTTCTTGTTCCGCGTAGTATTTTGCATCTTCGATTTTCGCCGCTTCATCTAGCATATACTTGACTCGTGACTGGTAAGCGATAATATTGTCAGGATCTTGACTGATTTCTTCCCATGCTTGAAATGCTTTACGAATATTTTCATCTGTCTTCGCTATTTCCTCCAATGCTTTATAGATATCCTCACGAACAATGTTTTTACCGTCATCTACCATACCAAACATTAGTAACCACCTCACTAGAATATTATTGAATGATTGTTGTTCTTCATTTGTCCAAGCCTTTAAAAATTTATCCAATTCAATAAAATGAATTTCTAACACATCATCCGATTTTTTTACACGCTGTAAAGTTCTATCTTCATACAAATGATAGGTGCTATGATAATGGGCTATTTTTTGAAACAATGTAAAATTACAAATGTTAATTGTAATGGTAGGGTTCAGTGTATGATACCCTTTGCCTTTTTGTAACTGTAGGTTGTACAATCTAGACCAATAAAATAATGTACGCTTAAGCATGTCTTTTTTATTGGCTAATTGTATTTCAATATTAATCAACTCTTCATTTTGTGTTTTCACAACTATATCTAAACGGGATTGTTTATCCTCTTTATACTCGCCACCGACTTCTTGATTAATAAACGTCACTTCTTTGATTGGCTTTCTGCCAGTTCTTTGAAAAACAGCATTTAAAAATAAAATCGTAAGATGCTTATTTCGTTCACTTCCTAAAAGTTGTTTAAAAGCAAAATCTATCTTTAAATCCAATAAATTCGAAAGCGGAATATGACTTAGTGTTTGTTTACTCAACATTTTATCCACCTCAGTCTATTTTTTCGAATAGAGCCCTTTTTAAAAATTACTGAACAAATTCATTGTTACTTTTCAAAAAAAGGAGGAATAACAATAACGTACTAACTATAATACCTGCGTAAGGGTATATCAGCGGTACATGAAAAATATTTAGTAAAGTCATACCAACAACTAGTCCACAAAGCAACAAAACGAAGGAGAATATATTCTTAATCATTTTGATACCCCTTTCTAGAAGATTTTTTGTATATACTTAATTACTGTAATATTAGCTTGTCAATAACCGACATTTCAACCGACAATATTTCTGTCGGTTGCTTCGTAATGCCATTCAAAATTGTACATCCTCAACGTTAGTACTCATTTCAGTAACACTAATTTTATCTAACTTATAATCATTAAATTCAAATACCTCATCACAAAGCAATTCGATATCTTTTTGCATATGGCTCGTTAGAAGAATTGTTACACCATTGTTTTTCAGTTCGAGTAATAAAGTTTGAATAACTTGCACGCTTTTTTTATCTAGTCCATTAAATGGCTCGTCAAGAATGAGTAAAGCTGGGTCCTCCATAATGGCTTGTGCAATACCTAACTTTTGTTTCATACCTAAGGAATACTTTTTTACAGGTTGTCTATTATTAGGATCTAGACCTACTCTCTCAAGGGTCGACTTAATTATGGCATCGTTTATTTTATTTTGAATGGCTGCTAAGTAGCGCAAATTTTGAAAACCAGTGTAGTCATCAAGAAAATGAGGTGTTTCAATGACAATGCCCGTATTTTGTGGGAAATCAACTTCTTTTCCGAGCGTTTGTCCAAATACTTTTATTTCACCACTATCAGCGGAAAGAAAACCAATAACAATTTTAAATAAAATCGATTTGCCACATCCATTGTGACCGATAAAGCCATAAGCCTTCCCCTTTTCCAATGAAAAAGATACGGAGTGAAAAACTAATTGCTTTTTAAACGTTTTAGAAATATTTTTTGCTTCTACAATAAACGGTTGCATCATTAACCCCTTTCCGAAAAAATTAATATATTTTTCCTACTCAAAACATAGAGATATATAACACAGCCCCCTATTACAAGCAACTGCGTTATCAGAAAGCGTATATATTTTACGTAGTCTATTAGAATGCTAGCAATAAATACGTGCTGCCCTATTATTATTGGAAATACAAGTTGTAAAAAATAGAGAATGACAACAAAAATAAACCCACTACTTAGTCGGTTAAATTGAATGGAAACAGCAAGTTGAACACATGCAACACAAAAAGCACCAATAAATTGGCCAACAAACGCAGGTAGGACTAGCCCTAGAAAAATATTCTCCAGTGGTATTGCCATCCCTGTAAAAAGTGATTCAGTAAACGGAAAAGTACGATCATATAGTGTAAACGAACTAATCATTAACATCATTTGATAGATGAATAACATAGCAAATATAATTAAACAGAGGGATAAAACATGCGAAGTAATAAAAAGTAGTCGCTTTTCTATTCGTAGCATACTAAAAATAGCGTGCTTCCCCATCATGTGCGCAATATAGACATCTACCATCATTGCCATTCCAAAATAGGGAAGTAAAATGATCAAGATTTGAATAACATGTAGTTTCTCAATTGTCACCATCCCGATGCATATTAAATAAACATCAATCGCTGTATAATGTGTATAGCCATTATTATATATCGCATGAAATATCACCGTCGCTATTAGCCAGGCGAGAAAAAGGAACATTCTTTTAGATACAAAACGAATATTATAACGAATGATCGATAGGATTTGCAAAGGCATTCGTTAAAAATTCACCCCTTTAGACAAATACAAAGAAAAAATTAACAAGCCTATACTTAAAATAGTTAACGGAATATGTGACATAATTGCATAGAGTACAATCGAATTTACATGCGGGTCCAAATAATAGATACTTACAAAACTAAAATCCAACATATTCAGAAAAGGAATATTATAGAAATTTACAATAGCATTAAAAAGTAATAGAAAGAGGATGATGCTCATACCTAAACTACTGTACTGTCTTTTTGTTTTACTTTGCCAATACAAATAAAAACTTCCTAAAAAAATAAGGGTCATAAAAAACTTTATCGCAAAAAGGCTAATAACAATGATTGGAGATAAATCAAGAGAAAATAACGTATATGGATCATGTCTCCATTTGGTTTCTTCGCTCCAGTTGAATGTTCCCCCCAGTATGTAAACCGCTTCTAAAATGACTACAGCAAAAACATAAATTGTTAAAAATAAGCAATGTAAAATCATTGCCTTGATGTGAACTTTTACTATCGAAACTTTTTTCAATAACCTTCCAGCACAATAACGTAGGTTACCTTCATTCGCTAAATCAAACAGAAAAATTAGAAACACTGGCACAATTAATAATAAATAGATATACCTATTACCAAAGATAAAAAATACACCATTCCAAATGTTACTATCAACGGCCCAGTCATTCATTCGCAATACAATGCACGGAAGTATTAGTATATAAACGCACAACCATAGAAACTTTTTACTCTTAAAAATTCTTTGACAAGTAATTCTCAAAAAATTAGCTTCCATTTTTCAACTCCCATTTATAATTCAGATAACATGCTACTAAGCCAATTACAATTAATAGTAAATTTACAATAACAACATCACTTCCATGTAAATCGATACTCGACATAACATAATAAATTTTAGTTAATGCAAATTTTCGCAGCCCATCTAAATTAGAAATAAAAATATCAAACGTTAAGTAAATTGCAAAAGTAATAGCATAAACATAGACAATTTTGGAAAAGAAACTTGTTATGCCCATAGCAAAAATAGCTATTGAAAACCCTAAGGCAAAATGAATGGCTATAACCAATAGGACATAAAGCAAAGGGCTCGAAACAAATAGATCGCCCATTAAACCATCTGGCTGAAATTCAAACGGATAGAGCATTTTATTTTCAAAAAAGACACTCATCCCTAAAAAAAACAGCGCATTCGGTATACATAAAGCCAAACCACCAGCAATGCCATTAGCAAATAATTTTGTAAATCGATATTTTATATGCCCCATACGGATAATAGAAAAATAATGAAAATGACCTCTTTTCTCATCTACAAACGATGCAGCGTAAGGATAGATAGCGGCCAAAACAAATATAATTTGTGTAAAATGAAAACCATTCAGCCAAATATGATATGTATTACCACCTACTTCAAGAAGATACTTTAAGTTTTCAGCTGTTAAGTCATCTGCTTCTCTATCAATAAAAAAATGCGTACTTAACAGAGAACTATAAGCAGAAAAATAACACAAAATAAACATAACCATAATTACTAGTGCCATTCTTTTATTGAAGATGGCACGTATTAATTCTCTCCTAAGCATAATTATCACCGTCTATTCTTAAAAAATTTTAAACGAAAAGGTTTTCCTCCATAAAAATATGGAGGGAAACCTTTTCAGTATAGATTTTAATAAGAATCGGGATTCCAAGCCCCTGTAACATTATACCTGTTATACCAATTACCATCATCGGTTTGAGCGCTCATTCGATATTGATGATTTTGAGCCATACCTTGATTCGTCAATAAACTAGAAGTAGCAGTGCGAGTTGTCAAAGTTGAACTTCTAGCATCGCCATTAGAATTAACTACCATAAATTTTGTCCTTACCTTTGATTCGATATAGTCCACTTTTAGATATGGATCTTCATCTTTTGTATATTTATATGCTGGGGCAGAATATACCTTTGCATGCCAAAGACCTGTATTCATATCAAAACTAAATTTAGCATTATATGCACTTACTCCCGTTGCGCCCAAAAACATCATTACGGATAGTCCTAATACTGTTAAAGCTTTCATCTTATTCATGAAATCTCCTCCTTATTAGCTAAGCGAATATAAACTTTTTGATAGTGCTGTTATCAAATGCTTCATTTTTATGTCATTTTGTTAACGATGACTATAAAACTGGTCCTTTATTCTATCTAAATATAAATTATTATCTTCCCCCTCTTCTTGAGGGTACCACTCCAATAAAACCGGCATTAATTTATCCCATAGCGTGTCCATTACATAAAAATCTCGATCAAAGCTATAATCTAATTCATAAAGCGATATTCCCAGTGCCTTAGCATAGCGTTCTTTTTCGGGCAACACGATATCCGCAACATTTGTAGCAATATATTGATTCACTTCCTCTTGGGAAATACTTACACCATAAATCTCTTTCGCAATTCGTAACGCATCTATATACCTTTCTGTTTCCTTTACAGCGACTTTTTCCAAATAAGCATTGTCATGTTTCAAATGACTCATTTCATTATGAACTTTTAATCGAAACCCTGCTTTTCTATTATTCAATGTATTTTCTATTGACTCTGAATTTAAATTTACACTTCTTCCTAAAGATTTAGCATTATTTAACTTCACATCAGGCATTTCATCTAACACCTTAGCTACAGCAAATTCAAGGTCCACAACACTACTTACAGCATTACTTTCTTTACCCAACACCACTTTAATTCCAATTCCTACCATTAACAAAAGTGGGCAAATAACAAATATAATACGTTTATTTTTAGGGCATATGAATCCTCCATTCGATAATCTGTTTACTTAATCTTATCTTGCCTAAAACCGACATTTCAACCGACAAAATTTTTGTCGGTTGCAACCATATGGGCAATAAATTTTTTAATCAAAATATAATCACAAAACGGATTTGGCAAAAGCATAGCAATATACATCAAAACCTCGAATGCTGCTACTATATTTCATACATTACTATAAGTATAGTACCTCCAGAGTTTGAAGTAAGTCAGATGGCCACTTTTCATTCCAAGCCTCTAAAAATATAGTTATAATTAATATTAGATTGATTTAACGACTAAGGAGGAGCTATGGGTATATATTGGACTATTCAAACAATTGAAAAATGGCAGGAAGTAAAAAAAATCGGCTATCTTATCGGTGTCCGTGAGCATATATGGCCAGAGTTTATCGAACCGTATCATTGGATGATGCAACAAATGGTTGAGGAACTTCCAAATTATCAAGGTGAGTATCCAGTATGGGTATGGAAAGATAGGCCAGATCTTCGAAGAATAGGTCATTTAGAAAAAGGCGCTCGCGGAGTTCTATTAAAAGTAAACATTGAAGATGAAAGAGTTCTCCTCTCAGATTTTCAAGCATGGTATTTTGTTCTAGTTGGTGACTATTGCAATATTGAGGCAAAAGAAGATTTCGAACTAAATTTATCACAACAATCCATACAAGAAAGTTGGAAAACAATATTTAATTTAAAATATTTAGCAGAACACCCTGATTGGGGAGAGAGTACAGTTCAAGGTGTGACTGGTAAGGTAATGCTACATGAAATTACCTTAGTGAAAGAATTTACAGCTCGGTAAACCAATATTTTTTTCACCTTCTCTCCATCAACCATTATAGTGGCTATACTTTAGAGTTACTTTTACGGTCAGAATTTTAAAGGTTGTAGTTAATTTTTCAACGAATCGCACCGCGTATTACATAATAGTTAGTTAAGAGTGTTATAATCTACTCAATCAATCGTATTTGCAAACAAATCAAACCGTTTAAAACTCCTTATGCTTTTCATGCAAATTGTACACCATCCATCATAAAAAATAATAATACATTTCAATTTAAAATCATTTCCTTCTAAGGATTACTTTTGAAAAATTATTTAACTTCCATCTAAAGTTGCTAGCAAGGATAAAACCATGAATAATAACATGATACTAAAAACAATTAAGTACTCTCTTCTTAATATGAAACAAAGGAAAAATACTATAAACGACAATTTAAAAGTAGCCTCTAGGTATAAATTATGAACAATAAAATTTAATAGCATTGTTACAGCAGCGGTAATCAAGGACGTAATTTTAAGAACTGCTAATAAAAGCTTTAAACCATGTTCTCGTATTTTCCAAGTCCCCAATACTTGTGATGCATCTAATGAGAAGGGTAAATCATTATTCACTTGGAATTTTATATAAATTGGCTGTAAATAAGGCGCACAACCATTAATTGATTGTTGTCCCCAACCAAAATTTTCACCATTAATCACCATTGAATTTACAATAATGGCTTCTTCTTCATCCTTATATGCTGGTACTAACTCAATTTCAATATCTTTTGAAAATACAACGCGCTGCCCTTCCGTTTGACCAAAATACTTTTTCCAATGGATTGTTCTAATAGATTCCCCAAAAAATGACCAAGGTCGTTTCTTTTGCATATATGCCATACTAGTATCTACTGAAATCCAACCTTCCTCTTCTATAAAAAACTCATTCCAAGCATGTGCGTTCATTTTACCGTATGCCCAGCTTCCTACTACCGTTCTTGCTGGAATATTGATTGCTCTGCACAATGCTGTAAAGAGCATTGAAAATTCTCCACAATCGCCTTCTTTAAGCTTGAGAAATGAATTGACTCCACGGCAGCTTGGCGGATAAACATAGCGGTAATTTTTTACTATATAATAAAAAATAGCCCGTGCTTTTTCTTTATCAGTTTCCTGTTGATAGGTAATCTCTTCTGCTAACCTTGTCGTTTCTTTATTGATTGGTGAAAGAATCGTATCTCTTAAATAAAATTTCTTTTCTTCTTCTGTTAATGTTTTCTTTTCGTTCTTTGTGCTATAAAGTTCTATTTCATAATTTAAATGTAAATGTTCATTTTTGTTTATAACATAATAGGCTAATTGCTCACCTGTTGGAATTTCTGTAACTTGAGCAGGCACTAATGTGTTCTCGTTATATTGACTAACATGAGGAAGAATCATCCACAATTGTATTTGATCAAATATTTCATTTTTATAAAAGTAGTCCACTGTAACCATCTTAGTCATGTAATTCCCCACTTCATCAAAATTTTTGAATATTACAAAAACTAATTCTAAATTAGTATTTTTAATAGTTCTCAAAAGTTTTCAGATTTATTTCCTTCTTCTTTGTATACTTCTCTTTAAAAAATGTATAACCTTTCATATAATCTTCATCACATATTAAAATCGTATCAATTAATATCATGGTCAATGAAAATGTTCTTAGCCCCATCGTAAAAGCAATACCTAGATGAAGTGGTACAATAAGTGATAAAGCAATATATTTTGTAAATTTATTTAATACCATAAAAGGGAATGCAATTTGTAATAATACTGTCAAATATAGTTTTGGAATTCTAGAATCCTTGCATCCTATACTGTATTCTCCGCATTTATGGTATTTTTATTTTCTAAATTATTTGCTATAGCACACTGCTTTTACTCGAGTTAATTTAATTCTATCTTGCCCATAACCGACATTTCAACTGACAATATTTTCGTCGGTACCGTCAATTTTTTTGTCGGTTACTCCTATTTTCTCTCCTATGATTTGTCCCTGTTTTTTTCAAAAGTAACAACGTTATAATTGTTTGAATTTCCATTCTTTATTTTGTTTTTATTTTCACATTAGTGTAGAAGAACAAATAAAAAAGTGCCGATTTTCATCGACACTTTTTCTTTATCAATTCTCTTTAATTTCATCAAGCAATTGTTTTTCTTCCGCTACCTCAACCGCTTCGTGCCGTGTAGACACACCTAACAGACAAAAAAGCTGAGATAAACGACGTTCTACTGTTCTCACAGAAACATTGCATGTTGTTGCGATTTTCTTATTTGAATGCCCATTGATTAACATTTGCAGTAACTGTTTTTCTTTATGCGATAGTTCTAAGTTAGCATATCTATCATTCACTTTTTCATTTATATAATTTAAAAAATCAGTTGGTATTACAATTTTCCCTTGCACACTTAAACGAATTGTCGAGATGATTTGCTCAATGGGGGCAGTTTTTACAAGAATGCCATCCACTTTTTTCTCGAATAGTAGTGAATAATAGCAACAAACCTTATTCACTGTATATAAAATAATAATTGCTTGTTCCTGCATTGCTTTAATTTCGTTCACCAGCTTTAGATTATTATTTGTGGCAATACAAGCATCAATTAAAAATACATGGAATTTTTCCTTTTGCATTCTAGTTAATACATTTTGGGGATTCTTTTCTGTTTCTACATTAAAATCTTCTAACTCAAGAGACAATGTTTTTAATCCTTTTAAAACAATTGGATAATTATCCACAACTAAAATTGAAATCAATCGTATCACTTCCTTCGAATTCATTTCATTTTAATTGCTATGTATTAACCACATTTACTAGGTTATATTTACGTCAAATCATCTACCATCTAAAGCTAATTGCTCACCTGTTGGAATGTCAGTTACTTGAACAGGTATTGTATTCATCTCGTAAATAGACTGAATCGCAAGCGGTATGGTCATCCACAATTGTAGTTGATCACACAATTCATTTTTAAAAAGGAATTACACTGTAACCGTTTTAGTCATCTAACCCCTCCTGTTTCCCTTGCGTAAGTGTTGAAATAAATAGCAACGGATCACTACTTATTATTCTTTTGTAAATAGTATCTAGCATTAGCAAAAAAGATCGTACCGAAAAAGAACAACATACAAATGATCCAACTAGCAATGCCTGAATAACGGCCATTTAACATAAATTCACTAATCAAATTTACAAATACAATAAGCATCATCATGACATATAAAGCAATTAAAAATTTCATTGTATCCACCTCAAACTAATTTATCTTCACTTGATTAACATAATCATTTAGCTGAATTTTCAGACCACACAACCTAGGACTAGATGAAACACTTAACATTTAAAAAACAGTCGATTAAAGGGCTTTTGCCTCGTCAATCGACTGTTTCCTTGATTGAAAATTTTAGCCATGATATATTCCGTTTCCAGTCCATTGATTGAATTGAAATTGTGAATATCGAGCACACCTATGTACTTACCTAAAGCCTCTAACCTACTGTAACTTCTTCCGTATCCTTCTTGAAAAAATAAAGCCTGCACCTATAAAGAAAACGAGCATCATAACCTTGAGTATTGGAAAAATAAAGAGCTTACTGACAATAAAAATAACAAGGATATAATAGATGAGCATTGCTAATAAAAATAATCTTAGTTTATTCAAATCGTTACCTACTTTCTTTTAATGCCGCTTCTATTGCAGCAAGCGCTTTAGGCCCCATACCATGTAATTTTTTTAATGTCGCTAAATCGACGTCTTTTAATTGTTGTAGTTGTGTATAGCCAGCGGCATTTAATGCTCGTATAGCTGGCTTGGCAACACCTTTCGGCCATTCTGTCATATCTGCACATCCTCTCTTGTTAATGTTTTCGTTACTAAGCTAGAATCTTTTCATATCTTGTTCAATTGTTTCTAGTAAAGTGGATTGCTCAAGGACATTTAACAAGTTCCTCCCCTTACGTATCCATTTTTCTCCTACTAGACCGAGGCGATTTAAACAAATACCCTTTCGTATATAACATATCCCAAGAAGGGCGAAATCATTTTCTTTCTTGCATAAGATAATTGTATTTAATATTTCTGTCCTTGCTTTTGCATAGTTTTTATTTCGCATTAATAAAAACGTAATATTCATCAACAGATGAATGTGTAAGCGCGAAACATTTTGAAAGTTCTCATACATCGTAATATGGCGTAAAATAAATTGCTTTATTTGCAGGACAGTTGGCAAAGGAAATAAAAAGAGAATGGTAGTCAACATATATAATTCAGTGACAAAAAGTTGATTGTGTTTAGATAAGTCATACCAAACTGGTTCTACAATCGTTTTCGCCTGCTCTAAATCATTTGTTTTAGCTAAAATGATTAATCCATCTAAAATAGTCGCAATATGGTTAATTTGTAGATCATCTTTATTTTCTTTTAAATAGTGTTGGCACTTTTTCCATAGTCCTTCAAGTAGTACTTCATCATGCGTATTGACACGATAAAACTGAATGATAATTTCATCACGTTGACTATATTGGTAACCATTTTGAATATAATAAAATTCATCAAATGGAATGCCTAATCGCTGTAAAATACCGTGCATCGTTCCTAAGTTTATCTCGGTATTGTTATTTTCAAACTTAGAATACGCACCTTGTGTTAATAAGTGAGCGGCTACATGCTTTTGGGTATACCCTTTACTAATCCGAATTTGTTTTATCGTCTCACCATAACCTTTCACGTTACCATTCACTCCTTTACAAAATATTCTTTTACGAATATTTAGCTAAAACAATAGAAATGTTGGCAATGATGTAATGCGCTAGGGGGTGATTAAATTGATTGCTGTAGTAAATAAAACGCAATATACTTTATACACTAGAGCAAAGCTTCAGCAACTACTAATGTTATCAGTGATGACCAGTTCTACCTTTATTGTACAATTTACGTTTTTTTGTTGTCCATTAATAAAAGCTTTGTAAACCGACTTTATAGAAGGAGGTTTGCAAAGCTTTTCGATTTATAGAAGTACTTGGCTTCAAATAACCAATCAATTCGTGTAACTAGTATTTTCTTCTTTAAACATTCCACTTAACATCTTTAATGAAACGAAAGCCGTAACAACAGTTAGCAAGCCCAATATCCTCATTACAAAGTTTAGGTTTATAGAATCTAATAACATACCCCTGTCCCTACTCCCTGCACGAACACTGTTGTTTTTAATTTCTTATATTTACAAATATCCTAAAATTCCAGCTTATTTTAACGAAAAATTCCCAAAAGAATATAGCAATCGTAAAACTGATTTTTTAATATTCTTTTAGGAATATTTTGAAAAAAATAATAAATTATCGTTTATTATAGAAGCATCAAAATTGGATTATTAATTCTATTATTGTTTTTCAACTGTATATACTTAGAGTCCTTCAATATTTTTTAGAAAAAGGGTGATGAAAATATAAAAAAACGCATTGTAGTTGTTGTTATGTTGTTACTAGCTTTGCTTATTGGCTATGCCATTCAAAAGTTTGATAGAGATGAAGGCAGTGCAATTTGGGGATATCGTGCGGTTCAACCAACTTCTGTAAATAGTGAAAAACAAACTAACAAAAAGGTTAAAGTGGCCATTTTGGATAGTGGCATTTCCCCTCATACTGATTTGAAAAATATGATCGTTGCGTCGTATAACGCTATCGAAACGGACCAAGAAGCAATTGATGAGTTAAACCATGGGACAGCCATTGCCGGGATTATCGGTTCATCTCAAAATAAAATGGGTTTTTCCGGAATCGCAAAGGACATTGTAGAAATTTATAACGTCAAAGTTTTGAATAGCCAAGGTAAAAGTGACTTTCAAACAGTTATCAACGGTATCCAATGGAGTATCAAAAATAATGTAGATATTATCAATATCAGCTTTGGATTTGAAACAAATAATCCGGAATTTGAAAACGTTATAAACAAAGCTCTAGCAAATGGAATCATTATTGTAGCGGCTTCTGGGAACACATTAGGTTTAAGGGTAGATTATCCAGCGAAATACGAAGGTGTCATTTCAGTTTCTGCATTAAAATCTGATTTCACAATCTATAGCTACTCTGGTAAGGGTAAAATCGATTACGCCGCACCAGGAAAAAACATCTTATCTACTGACAAAAACGGTGACTACAGCATATTTAATGGGACATCTTTTGCTACAGCTTTCGTTACGGGCTCTATTGCTTATATACTTGGAAACACTAATGAAAAGATTAATAGTACTAATTTAAACAGCTTATTAGCACCTTATGTGAAAGATTTAGGACTACCTGGATTTGACGAAGAATATGGACATGGTTTTATACAACTTAATTAGGAAAAGGAGTAATTGATGATGAAAAAATTCTTAATTAAATTAATTGTAATAACAATGCTAATTTCTCTTATGCCAAGTGTTGATCCACTCAAATCTTACGCAAATGATGAAGCAAACACAATCGAATATAATACGATTGAAATCGAAAATGAAATATTACAGGAGCTCGGGATAGAAGATACTGAACAATTAGATTTACATGTTGAAGAAGACAATGATTTGGTCACAGTATACACTGACATAAATACAACAGATGTTCATGTATCTACTGTAATATATTATGATACTATTACAGACTCTATTTTATTGTATGGTACAGTGGAAGAAGATGGAGAAAAAATCTCCCATGAATATGAAGTAATCGTTCATACAAATGAAGGACAAAATTTCACAGCAACTTTTGTTGATCAATCTACTGGCGATATTTATGATATCGATACTTTAGAAGCACAATCTTCTGCTTTACCATTTGCCATTATAGCCGCCGTAGCAAGATATGGTATTTCTTATGCGATTAAAAGATATGGTAAAAGTGCTGTAACCACGGCCATTCGCAGTAAAAAGTTTGATAAAGTATTACCTTCTGTAGCAAGATTAGATAATAATAAACGCCATCACATTATGGCAGCAAAGCATGATTGGCATAAAGTAACTAAGAATAATTGGGATGACATAGCAAAGGTCATTTCTCAAGTGATGCGATATGGAAAAGAGGGTCCGTATGGGTTATTTGCAAGAGAGAAGACATTAATGTTGAATGGTAATAAAATTACAGTAACATTTGTTAGAGAAAATGGAAAAATACACATTAGTAATGCGTGGGTGAATAAATAATGTCTAAAAAATTAGAAAATTTAATTTTAGGTTTCAAATTTATAGATGCTGAAGAGTTATATCACACAAACGATTTACAACATTTTCATGATGAACTAATATCCAGTGCTTATGAAAATGGTAATATGATTAATTATACCTTTTTACATTATTTATTAATGAAAGAAGAGTCAGCAGAGTTACACAATCTTGTCTTTTCTTTATTTGTAAATTCTTTAACACATATCGAAGGTGCCTATCATTGTGCTCTCTATCACGCACAAAGAGCTGTCGAATTAACCAATGAACAAGATACATTTAGCTTAGAACATTTATTATTCCTTAATATCGTTCCTGATAAATTGGTGAGTGACCAAGAAGCGATTGAAATTTGCCATAAAATTTTAGCGCTGGATCCTTCTAATAAAACCGCGAAAAGTTCCCTTAAAGAATTACAACGTAAAACTAAGTAAAAAAACGATTACATTTGTGAATAGATTTACAAGCACTTGGTTAAAACGCTTAAGGATCCGTTTTAACCTAGTGCTATTTAAAAGTTTTAAGTGCCCTTCTTATCTATTGAAGCTATTTAAATAGCAAAAAAATCAGTAATATGTAGGTGATGACTTCATGTTAAAAAATCTAGAGCAACTTATTCTATCTGGCAACTTTAAAGAAGCTGAAGCATTATATCACGAAATGGATTTCCAACAATTTGATGATGAAATTATAGTCAGTGCTTATGACAACCGCAATATTCTTTACTATACTTTTTTACATTATTTATTAATGAAAGAAGAGTCTGCGAAGTTACACAATCTTGCCTTTACGTTATTTGTACATGCTTTAACACCTATCGAAGGTGCCTATCATTCTGCTCTTTATCACGCACAAAGAGCTATCGAATTGACAAATGAACAAGATGTAGGGGATTTAGAAAATTTATTATTCATATACGGGGTGCCCGATCAAGTCGTAAGTGATGAAATAGCTCTTGAAACTTGCCATAAAATTTTAGCGTTAGAGCCTTCGAATGAAATTGCCAAAAGTTTACTTAAAAAGTTACTACGCAGAAAGAAGTAAACGGTCTTATGCACTTGTGAATACAGGACAAGCGCCTTTCTTATCTAGCTCTCTACCCTATTAATAAATAGGCGTAAATTTTAAAAAACTAAAAAGCTACTAGAAACTATAAAATTTTCTTCGTTACGAAATTATAACAAAAGGAGAATGAAACATGTTAAAAAATTTAGAACAGCTCATTTTATCAGCCAACTTTAAAGATGCTGAAGATTTATATCACACAAACGATTTACAACATTTTCATGATGAACTAATATCAAGTGCTTATGAAAATGGTAACATGATTAATTATACCTTTCTACATTATTTATTAATGAAAGAAGAATCAGCGGAGTTACACAATCTTGCCTTTTCTTTATTTGTAAATTCTTTAACACATATCGATGGTGCCTATCATTGTGCTCTCTATCACGCACAAAGAGCTGTCGAACTAACCAATGAACAAGATACATTTAGTTTAGAACATTTATTATTCCTTAATATCGTTCCTGATCAATTAGTGAGTGATGAAAAAGCGATTGACATTTGTCATAAAATATTGGCGCTAGACCCTTCGAATAAAACCGCGAAAAGTTCCCTTGAAGAGTTACTACCTAAGATAAAATAAAATTTTATATACTTATGGAAAAAACGTACAAGCCCTAGGTTAAAACATTATAAGGATTCGTTTTAACCTAGTGGTATTAAATATGGTTAAGTGCCCTTATTATCTATTAATGCCATTTAAAATGTTTAAATAGCTAAAAATCAGTATATGTAGGTGATAATTCCATGTTAAAAAATCTAGAACAACTTATTCTATCAGCCAACTTTAAAGAAGCTGAAGAGTTATACCACAAAAGCGAATTCGACCAATTTCAGAGCGAACTAATATCGATTACTTACGATAACGGTAATATAATGAGTTATACTTTTTTACACTATTTATTAATGCAGGAAGAATCCGTTGAATTACACAATCTTGCATTATCCTTATTTACATGTTCATTAACGCATATTGAAGGTGCCTATCACTGTGCCCTCTTTCACGCAGAAAGACTAGTAGCTTTAACAAATGAACAAGATCCCGACACATTAGAACACTTATTATTCTTAAATGAAGTGCCCGATAAGTTAGTGAGTAATGAAAAAGCCCTTGAAACTTGCCATAAAATTTTAGCATTAGACCCTATGAATAAATACGCTAAAGAAACATTGAGAAAATTAACTAAAAAAAATAAAACTTCTCTTAAGGTGCTGCAACGTAAGCTTAAGAAAAAGTTTTAATGCATCTATTTTAAATTAATTTATAAAAATGGAAAAAGATAATTAAGCACTCTATTAAAGCATGTCATTATAATGTTTAATAGAGTGCTGCAATATTGTAAAAAACTTAAAATAATGAAGTGAGCTGAATATTAAGTATTTCAACACTTCCACAGCTCTTCGGTAGAAAGTTTATATTGTATTAGTTGGCTGTTCTTCCCTAAGTATTCTTCAATACCTAATCTACTAATTTCTTCAAAGCCTAATTTTTCAAGCATTTTTCTTGAGCGTACATTCGCTTCGTGTGTTTCTGCGTTAAACGTTGTAACGCCTAATCGTTGTGAGGCAAACTCTATCATACAGATGGCAGAGTAATATCCAATACCTTTCCCCCACAATTGACTTTCTCCGATAGCAATACCTAACTCCGCACTTTTATCATTAATACAGGCTAAATCTGCGTAGCCAACTAATTTTTTGTTAAATTCTATACCCATTCGTATAAAGTTTTTCGATACATTGCTAACACATTTAAGCCACCAACGATATAGTTCTTCAGGGCTTCTATTTAACTGCCATCCATTGGCTGAACAAAAAGCTGCATCTTGGCTCCATTTTAAAACAGTTGGATAGTCACTTGTCGTTAAAGGTCTTATCTTTATATGCTGAGAAAGGTTTTTATTAGTGTTCATTCCTATTGCCCCAATTCTTAAAAGTATATTTTTAAAGAATTGCGAAACACCCACACACCATCATGCCTTTTTAAATAGTAATTTTCCCACCATGATAACAATAGTACGTGTCAGCTTGCAGGTTTTGAATCTTACGCAAAGAGCGTTTTGCGTTGTCCATGTTTAAACAAAAGTGTGGATTTGCTATAACTAATCCTTGTTTTTCATTAGCAGCTGCATCCCCTGTAATCACACTATTTAACTTTGGAAAATATAATGAAATATGCCCTGATGTGTGCCCAGGTGTGGCAACTACTCGACATTCATTCTGTAAAATCATGTCACCGTCATGGACCTTTTGATTGATGGCAACATGCTTTAAATCCTTTAGTTGCTTGATAAACCATGTGCCAAACTCCAATTGTTCAAGTGGCATATGTTCAAGTAATGCCTCCGCCTGAACCAATCTCTCCGACTTCATTTCACCACTAATATATGTCGATTCAACTTCACTTGCGATAATCGTAATCCAAGGATATTTTTCTTTGAAATCATATAAAGAACCGATGTGATCATCATCATAATGCGTAATGATGATATTCTTTAAATATTTCATTTCATAGCCCTTTTTTGTAATTTCATGTTCAATCAATGGTAAAAAATTAGGATAGCCTGTATCTACTAACGTTAGTTCATCATTAGCTATAATTAAACTAGGGAAAATAGTATTTGTTTGTCCATTAAATTCAAATGCTATAGGTAGTTCTATAATTTTCATGTTACATCCTCCAAACGTTTTTTTGCAATGAAAAGCGAAAATTCTTGAAATTCATTATACAAGATAACTCGGAATTTTCTACAATAACTAAATTTTCAAATAACGAGTCACTCTATACGAAATTAAACATTATCAAAACGGCAGCAAGGAAATTAGCACTGCTATGGATTGCCCAACTCGTCACAATGGAGCCTTTGGATACTTTTTCATTCATCCAGCCCATTAAATAGCCAGCTAATGCTGTAGTAATAAAGATGAAAGCCACTGCTATCAGTTCAACTAAAGATAAAAACATCAAGCCATGGATGGCACCAAAAAGTAAACTTTGCAGTAGATTGCCCTTATGAAACCCAAATCTTACAATCAACCTCTTTGCTAAAAAACCTCTAAAGAAAAGCTCTTCTGAAAACCCTGTTTGGAAAATCGCATAGATTAATCCGGGTATTATAGCTGCTAACCCCAATCCTGCGAATCGCTCAAATGCCAATAATGATGCATCGACAAAAAAGTAAACAATTGTACAAATCGGTATAACTAATAATGCCATTACTCCAAGAAAACATAGCCAGTAATTCGCTTTACTTTTAATGTCTGGTTTTTGTAGACCGAGCCAAGTCAGAAACGAACATTTCTTTCTTGCGACAAGGAACCACCAACAAAATGGGATGACCGAAAATAATATGATTTGTATCACTGCATTGATAAAACTTTCAATAATCATAGAACCCCTCCTATTTTCAAATGCACACATTTTACATTAAGCATATAGAACACAGGAAATAATTTCAATAGTAATTTAATGATTATCATTAAATATATAAATTAAATCATTAAATTTTATACGTTATTTATTAATTCTATTTCTGTTATTTAAAAATTGTATACAAACATGTACCCATAATAATCACAAGGAAAAAGCCACGAAAACGTTGATGGTACAACATTCGTGGCTTTTTGGAGTATGTACAAACTTTGATTTTGGAAACCTATAAAATTTTCTACGCATACTGATTTCCAAATAATTCTAGAAATAATTAAGAAACCGTTCTTGCAGTAAAATATTTTAGCACAAAAAAAAATACAGCCTTTTTATGTTTTAAAGACTGTATTTGGTAGTTAATTAAAAATTTTAATATGGTTTGTTACGACTAAATTGCTCTCTCTTCATTTCTTTTAAAAATCTCCACTTGCTCATGTTTATGAACATAATCTTCTGGTAAAGGAAGTCTCCCATTTTCATCCATTTTATATTCTTTTCCTTGAATTAAAAATATTGTATGTTCGTCGTGACCAAATTTACGCCAATCTTGTTCACGCGTCGCTTTACTTATTAAATCAACTTCATGCAAAATACCGTAAGGACTAATTCTATATCGTTTAGACCCATTATTTATAGTAAAAGGTTCCTCAGTCGTAATGCCAAAGCTTTCAAAGCCCTTTAAAATCTCACTATTATCCCTTGCTGTGTGTAACCAAGAAGAACTACCTGTATGAATAAATGTTTGTATGTCCTGTAACAATTGCCGCTTTCTTTCTAAATGAACACGTTTGTGATCGGAAATTTGATTATCATAATGTAATAACTTTACATATCTAGATACCCCATCATCAATAAAATGATAATTAATAATCCCATAATCAGTGGGAATACCATAAATTTGATTATTTTTAATCGTCAAATTAAAGTTTTGATCGACATGAAGAATTTTCGCTTGGTGTTGTTGATTGTCAAATCTACTCTCTCTTGAAAGTGATTCTAAAATAGTTGAATTTACTGAAGAGTGTTTTCTTAGACTATAGTACTTCATTTTTTTCAAAGCAGAAGCCACACTACCTAAACTCTGTAGGCCCTGTAATAACTGATGCTTATCGATTACATTAGAAAGATTAGCTGGATTCCGTGTAAGAATATAAGTTTGTATACTTCCTAACAAATGACGTTTTTGCTCTAAGTATACTCGTTTATAATTAATAGGATTACCTACAACTTGATTTTTCTTGACCGTCAAACGATTATGGTGCTGTACTTCACGTTGCGACCGTAATAAATTTGATTTTGTAGGAGCCTGTTGATTTTTACGAGAAAACGCTATTTTTTGATAAGCTGGAGAGTTGAAAGTTTGTCTTTGAGTAATTGAATGTAGTGAATTCCACATTTTAATTCCTCCTTTTATTTCATTTCTCGTTTATAGCTTATTAAAACAAATGGTTTTAAAGTATAAGTTCCTGGACGGTTGAAAGAGGCAGAAAATCTAAAAGAGTAGGATTGTTTCACTTTGATTTGAGCATGTTTTGGCACAGCATCTAAATGATTTGGACTATATAAAGGAAACGTTGCATCAATCCAAGAAATAGCAGAATTTGGACGTAAACTTCTTTTAATAGAATATAGGCTAACTAAATTGCGATTTGTCTCCGTACCACCAATTGTAAAACCCGTCAAAATAGCATCATCTGGAATACTGCTAACATTCGTTAAATCAAAAGATTGAATAGTACTCGTTGTATTTCTTGAATTGATAGAAGAAGTACGCAAATCAACTCGATAAACAGGATTCGCATAAAGATAGACCGGCTCCCCTACAATTGTTCGTATACTATAAGGATAATTATTTCTCCCATCTTTTGCGGGTTTTATCTGAATATAATAATCACCAACAATCCTTGTTTCAAATTCTACTTGTCTATTACCCTCATCCCCAAATCCCATTTTTTGAACGATTCTATCCCCATTTGGATCAAAAATCTCTACATCAAATGTTTTTCTAGATACCAGTGTTAATTTCTCGCTTTTGTTTATACCAAGAGCAATTTTATAAACTTTGCTCTCCTCCGGTCCCTTGACTGATATTAAATCGCTTTTTTCAGGAATAGAAAAGTCAGTTCTATCATTTCGCTGAAGTTCAACGGCTTCTTCAGAAAGATTATTTGCTTTAGCGACCAATGGCATGCATACAAACAAAGCAAAAATAAACAACAGAGAATATAGTTTCTTCATTTCTAATCATCCCATCCTTCAATTAATTTTTATTGAAATTACTATACAATATTTTTCGTTTCATTTATCAAAATATTCCTAAAAGAATATTACAAGAATGTAAAATTTCTAGCGCGCCTATCAAAATATTGTCATATCTTTTCTACATAGATTCCTGTACGATATTACAAACAAACTGACATATGAGAAGCAAAGTTTTTATGTTTTTTTACATGTCACGAAAGGAAGCCATATGAATGATTTTATATTTCCAATGAGCCCTAAAGAGCCAAAATATAAACAGATTTATCAGCAATTAAAAATGTTAATTGAACAAGGAAATTTGAAGTCGAATGACTCCCTCCCCTCCATTCGAAGGCTGGCGGAGACATTACAAGTCAGTCGTAATACTACTTTGACTGCCTATGAGCAACTTGTTGCAGAAGGATACATACGTGGAGAAGGACGCAAGGGCTATTTCGTCAATGAATTGGAACAGGTCTTTTTACAGCAAGAAGAGGCAACCGTTCCTACGCTATCCACAAAGCAAGAGCAGCCTACATTGAAGATTGATTTTCGGGCTGGGGCTGTTGATCAAGCATATTTTCCGCTCAAAACGTGGAGACAGTTTGCCAATCGAGCACTCCAGTTAGAGGACAGTTTTGTCTATGGTGAACCTTTTGGGGAACCTTTATTAAAAGAGCAGCTTGCTCAATACTTATTACAAGCACGTGGGGTGAAGTGCGATGCGGAGGCTATTATTATCGGTAGCAGTACGCAGCAAATGTTATTGTATCTTGGTTGTTTGTTAAAGCATGATTTTACAAGTGTAATTGTTGAGGACCCTGGCTATATCGGAGCACGGCAAGCGTTTAAAGTAAACGGTTTTGAGTTGGAAGCACTGCCCGTTTTAGAGCATGGTGCGCAGTTGCATTTATTACCGGACATGCAATCACGACTCCTTTACATTACTCCCTCCCACCACTTTCCTTACGGTGTGACAATGACCATTCAACAACGGCAAACGGTTATCCAATGGGCTAAAAAAGTAGATGGATACATTATCGAAGACGATTATGACAGTGAATTTCGCTATGGCCAGCAGCCATTTCCTGCACTTGCATCTATCGATCATTCACGTGTTATTTATATCGGTACTTTTTCAAAATCTTTTTTACCTGGCATTCGACTAAGTTATATGGTGCTACCGAAGTCATTATTATATCGATACAAGGAACAGTTTAGTGAATTTGAACAAAATGCATCTTCTCTCCATCAGTTAACGATGGCAGCATTTATGGACAAAGGTGAATGGACACGTCATATTAAAAGAATGCGTATTATTTATAAACAAAAAATGCACTATCTCGTGGAGCAATTAAAACAACATTTTGGTAACGATATGACCATCCTTGGCGAACATTCTGGCCTATACGTATTAATCAAATTGCATGTGCATCTGACCGAAGATCAGCTTATCCAACGAGCAGCCCAATACGGTGTAAAAGTATATCCGACAAGTCCTTTTTTCCTAAAGTGCTCAGCAGCTGAACCTGTTTTGCAATTAGGCTTCAGCAAACTGACAATGGAAGACATTTATCAAGGGGTTCAACTATTAGCAAAAGCATGGCGCAGACCTTTAAACAACGAATAAAAAACCGCGGGGAAATGATCTTCCCGCGGTTTTTTTATGTACTTATTTTTGTGCGTATTTTTGTAAATGCTTTGGGATTTCCCGAAAATCCATTAAAAAAGGCAACAACAATAGTAAAGTCAATAAATAAATGGCAATTCCTATCGCTACAGCTGAACTTTTAACTTCATCATTAATAACATAAGGCATTGTAATATATGGTACAAAAACCAATAGTAACATAGATATGCGGGTCATGGATGTGAACATTTGTTTTTTCTCACAATATGGGCAACTAATAAATCGTGAAAAAGTTACAAATGAACGCATTGACTGCTTCCAAGTCCATTTCTCCTTACATGCAATACATTTCGGCATTCAATCTATTCCCTCCTTTCACTAATTATGCCATATCGTTTAGCTAACAAGCACTACATTTACTATAAAAAAAATTTGCACAGGCATCCCCTGTACAAATTCTCTTAAAAGTAATCAATAAACGTCGGGATACCCACTGGCAGTACGGCTTCTAATAATGCCATTTCAATTGCTTCACCATGTAAGCGTTCAATTTTCTCTAAATAGCTAGGGCGTTTATAGCCTAGTAGCATTGTCGCTAACGTCTGTACGGTTAGCTGAACGGCATTTTCTGATAATTGTTCGCTAACCTTTTCAACAGCTACGTTTCCGTTTTTCACGGTGACGACAAATGTACCATTATTCCAAGCGACAATACGGTCACTGACTGCGAAGCGCAATTGAAAGTCACTCCCGACAAACGGATAACGTACTAAAAATTCCTTTACATCTACAATACGCGCCATAAAATAAGGGGAGACTTTTTGAATAATTTCACTGTCTTCCAATAAAAACGCTACCGCTTCATTACCCGTTGTTTTACCGTAAACATTGTAGACCATCGAGCTATGTGCAGAAACAAAATTCCATAACCCTTTGCGTGCTTCTTCCTGCAAATAAACAATTTCATCAATATAAAAATTTTCTTCCATGATCCGATAGAACATATAGCCTTGTGGCTCATCTTCCTCATCATAGTAGACGGCTGCTTGCAACTTGACATCACTATCGATAAATTTTTCTTCCCAAAAATCTTCTTGAAATTTTTCATTCCAGGCAATGCTATTGCGGACCATGACTCCATGTGTTTTTTTCGCATAGCGTGCATATATCGCAACGACATCCTCATCTTTAGGATCGACACGACGAATTTTGCCATTTAATCCTCCATAATGAGGGAGTTGTGTATCCTTCACTTGAAATTCCACAATATCGCTCATAATTTCCCAACCTTTTTTGCGATAGTACGGAATGGAATAAGGAAAAAGATACGATATATACCGTCCTTCTTCTCGCATTTGTTCAAGGCACTTCATTATAAGGCTTTCCATTAAGCCATGTCTTGAATATTCTGGATACGTACCAACAGCCGTAATACCGCCCATTTCGTAAAGCTTGCCATGGACATTTACTTGAAATGGTAAATTTAATATTTGGGATACGAGTTGGGAGCCATCAAACCACCCTAATGCATGCCCCTCATCAAACTGTTTACTTTTCGCATTGACGAAACGACGATCTTTATGAATTGACATCGACATTTGAAATACATAATTTAACAAATCAATAGACTGAGCCATTTCATCTAGCCGTATTTCGCGCATAACTAAACCTTTGCGTTGATTCATTATTCTCTCTCCTCATCAAATAGCTCTGCAAAAATAGTTTCCGGAGCATTTAAAAATCGCTTTGTAACAATATAATGGATAGTGTCTTCGTATCGAACGGATTCAATTCCTCCTTCGTCAAAACTATATATCGTCGCATTTGGATAACCGAGTAAAATAGGTGAATGTGTCGCTATAATAAATTGTGCTTCATGCGCTAAATCTTTCATTATTTTTAGGAGACTGAGCTGTCTTGTCGGCGATAAAGCCGCTTCAGGCTCATCTAGTAGATAAATAGCCTTGCCTTTAAAGCGATTCATAAATAGCGCTAAAAAAGACTCCCCATGTGACTGATGATGTAACGATTTACCACCAAATGCTGCATATTTATTCGGATGATTTTCGAGTAAATCGATATGACTGGCAAATTGATAAAACGTTTCTGATCGTAGAAAAAAGCCGTTTGAAACTTTAGGCCACCACGATAACCGAATATAATCCCCTAGTGCTGATTGTGCTTTATGTACTTCATAGCTGTTTTGACGTCCGCCACCTGCTGTATTAAAATCACAACGATCCGCAATGGCCTCCAATAGCGTCGATTTCCCCGAACCATTTTCCCCGACAAAAAACGTTACATTCGTTGGAAATGATAGCTCTTGTAAATGCTGCAAACTAGGTATATTAAATGGATATTGTTGTTGATTTTCTATATTGTCTTGTAAAACTTTACATGCTTTCAAATACATCTTTATGTCACTCCTTATGACTAGTATAACTCACACTGGCTACTCTGAAACGCTCCTCTTTTCCAAAGATAAGCTAACTATCCCTGCTATAAATAATAGGGAAATACCTAGCAGAGACATGGGTGACCATGATAGCCTCGCATCGAATAATCGAAAGAAAAATGTGAATATTGGGACAAATCATAAACTCATCATAACCATTAAAGACGAACAATACCGAATGCCTATTTGCAATAAATACATTGGAAGCATGACACCCGTTGCTGTTACAGCGAGTATCCATCCAATATTTCCCGAGAAATAGTCGAAAAAATTATCGTAAGTTAGTAAAAAAGATAATAAAATTATGCCATAATAACGATTTGCTAAAATCATCGAGGTAGTCCAACCCGCTTCATTTAATTTCTTTGAATAGACTGTACATAATACAGCGCCCACCCCACAGCTCATACTAGCTAGTAACGATAACATTACGGGAAGTGTTATCTCCATTTGCACAGCTGATTTCCCACTTAGTACAGCGAAAATCAATACCATACAGGCTATAAGTGTAGCGAAGGCAATGAACCATTGCGTCCTTGGAATATAGTCCTTGGCAATAACAGCAAGAATTAAGACAAATAGTGGACCAATGCCCATCTCAAGTGCACTGACAATTGCAGACTCCACATATTTTAAAGCAAAATAAAAGCACATAAAGGCTATTACAGAGGCGCCATTTAACTTCATTACATACCCAATTGTTCCTTGCCATTTGTTATGTTGTTTATGTCTACGTGCAAAAATGGAAAAGTAGACTGTCGTTAGCAAAAAACTAACACCGGTAAATAAAAATGGCGGTACTTCTTGCACTTGCTTGGCATAAAACACTTGACTCAAGGCTGTTAACAGTGCTGACAGTAATAATGCGAATAATCCTATTGTCGTCATGCTTTTTGTCTTTCTATCCATTCATTGTCCTCCCATTTTTCTTAATTTGCAAAATAAAAACTCCGCCTCTAATTGAATTAGAGACGAAGTTATCCGCGGTACCACTCTGTTTAGCATAAATTTTTACTATAACGGTAGCTGCCGTTTATACCTACTTCTTCAGCATAAAAACTCCTGGACGAGTTCACGAATCAATTGCGATGATTTTCACCAGCCATCATCTCTCTGTCAGCAAATAGTATCCGCTACTATTTCCAATCATTGTTAATTATTAAGATTTATCATAAGTCAATTCTTTCATCTCGTCAAGGTCTCTCTAAATCCTAGTACAACTAGATTAAAAAGTCTCCTAACGATCGCTTAGGAGACTTTTTTCATACTATGTGTGAGCAAATACTATTGTGCATTTTTATCTGGCTGATGAATGCCAAATATATTGCCTTCAGTATCTGTATAATACCCCTGCCATGCCATCCCCGGAAGCGCATATTTCGGTATCGCAACTTGACCGCCATTGTCAAAAATTTTGGCTTCTGTTGCATCATAATTTTCCACACCCATTGTACATGCAAATCCATTCAAAGCTTGTTTTGGTTCTGGAGGAGGACCTTGTCGCTGCATTAAAGCACCATTGATGCCAAGAGTCTCTTCGGCACCCGTCACTGCACCAAAATACGGCATTCCCGCATAGTCACTCCAATCTTGAAATGACCACCCAAAGATGTTCCCATAGAAGTTTTTTGCTCGCTCCATATCACTTACATGAATTTCAAAATGTACTAATCTCCCCATTGTAGCCTCCTAAATGTTATAGCGTATTCTTACTATAGAACATTTTGATATAGATAGGAACTAAAATAATTAATTTTTCTGTTAATTTTCAGTATGCTTATATTATCGGCTTAAATCTTGTGTTACCGTTCGCCCGTAATAGTATTTCATTTGTTCATCGCCTTGATGTACTTTTGCGGTCATCGTCACTGGTTTCAATTTCAACACAGCCGTCTTACTCCCTAAAGAAGATTGATATTTCTCAACATGTGCTTTTGATAAAGGGGCAATAAAATAATCTGGCACATACTTATTTAGCATTTCTTGCATAGCTGCTGTTGCTTCATCTAAATCTGTGACCAGTTCAATTGGCCCGTTTGCGATAACACTCATATAGGCCGTATCTATATTAGCAGGAATCGGATCTGCAATGGTTCCGTAATTTTCACATATTGTAAAGCATGCATTGGCATTTTTATTAATTATATTTATTTTTCTACCTGTATTTGCGCCATGCATATAAAAGTTTCCATCTTTAAAAACATAATTTAAAGGAATGACATATGGTATATTGTCATCTACTAGGCCAAGAAAAGCTGTTTGAGCCTCACTTAAAAATTTTTTTATTTGCTCTTTATCTGTACAAGTTCTTTTTTCCATACGAATGTTAGTTTCCATCCACATCACTTCTCCCTTTCGCTTTTAGCACTATAAATGGAGTCTATAATAGAACTGTCCTGTTAAAAAGGAACAGTTTGATGAAAACACATGGGTACAGCTAAATAATTGCATATAATTAGGGCTATTTTCAAAAGAGAATGTCTTAGCTTTGCCATTCGCCATTACATAAAAAAAGAGTAGCTACATAAATGTAGCCACTCTTATTAATTAAAGATACATCTTCTGATCTAATTTTAACTGTACCTCTTGACGATTTACTGTTATCGATTTCTTTTTCTTCACCTTTACGTAATACACGATGTAACAGCCAATAAAGAAAGCTCCTCCACAATATAAAGCCAATCGTTGTGACGGATCGAATGCCAAACTTGCCATTACAATACAATTTGCCACTAAGCCAAGAACGGGGATGATTGGATACAGTGGTGCTTTGAATTTCAAATCTTCCACTTTCCCACCTTGACGTATATACGAACGTCTAAAAGCAATTTGTGATGCTGTAATCGCAATCCAACCGATTTGTGCGCCTAAACCTGCTAGAGATAATAACCAAACAAACACTGTTTTTGCTGCAAATACACTTGATAATAACGATAAACCAGCGACAGCAAGTGTAATGAATAAGGCGTTCATCGGAATCCCTCTTTTATTCACTTTCCCTAATACAGGACTAGCCATCTTTTCTACAGATAGCGAGAACAGCATACGTGTAGCTGCATATAAACCAGAGTTAGCAACCGATAATAAAGCTGTCAAAATAACAAAGTTCATAATATCAGCTGCATAAGGAATACCAATACTATCTAATACAACGACAAATGGACTTTCAACAACGCCTGCTTTATCCATTGGAATCATCGCTGCAAGTATGACAACAGATAGTACAAAGAAGAACAGTGTACGCCAAACAGTTTGTTTAATAGATTTTGGAATCGTCTTTTCAGGATTTTCACTTTCCCCAGCAGCAATACCAATTAACTCTGTTCCTTGGAATGAAAAGTTTACGGTAATCATCGTAATCAGTAGTGCTGTTACACCATTGGGAAATAACCCATGTTCATAAAAATGACTAAAGAATGGTGCACTGGTACCGTCTTGCATCTTAATCAAGCCAAACATAGCCGCTCCTCCGACAGCAAGGAACATAATAATAGCAATTACTTTTATGCTTGAAAAAACAAATTCTGCTTCACCAAATGCTTTAGCCGATAATGCATTTAATAAAAAGAGCAAGACCCCAAAAATTAAACACCACATCCATACTGGTGATGAAGGAAACCATCTTTGCATAAGTTGTCCAGCACCTAAAAATTCAAGAGCAACTGTTACTGCCCATCCTAGCCAATAGAGCCAACCAACAGCAAAGCCCGTAGCAGGACCGATAAACTTCGTTGTATAAGTTTGAAATGAACCGGATACTGGCATAGCTACTGATAACTCACCTAAACAAAGCATCGTTAGATACATCACTAACCCGCCTACTAAATAAGAAAGAATGGCACCCATCGGCCCAGCTTGATTGATCGTTAATCCTGATCCAAGAAAAAAGCCAGTCCCAATACATCCCCCTAGTGAAATCATAAACAAGTGTCTAGCTTTCATACTTCTTTTTAATTGATGTTGTTCTGTTGCCATAATAAAACCCCTTACTATCTATCTTGTAAGCACTTCTTTTTGCAGTACGAAAGATAAGATTAGAAATAATGAATAGATATAATGTGATAAATTTTATTTATTTCGTGAACAGTCAATTTTCTGACAAATAAAACCTCAATTAGTTTAGGAATGTAGCATAGTTATGGCATTGTCATAGTTTAATACATTTTTCCTTCACAACTAATCGATATTCTCCCATCTTTTGTTTAAAGCAATGTATGTCCGAATAGAGAGCTAATTAACGCTACCGCAGCAATAGCCGTTTTATTATATTGATCTAAAACTGGGTTCGTCTCTACAAATTCTGCTGACGTAATGATGTTTGCTTCGGAAAGCATTTCCATAGCTAAGTGACTTTCACGATAGCTGATACCACCGGCCACTGGTGTTCCTACACCTGGTGCGTCATTTGGATCCAAACCGTCTAAATCTAGCGATAAATGCACCCCATCTGTCCGTTCTTTTAAATAGTCTATTGTTTCTGACATCACGGTCGTCATTCCTAAGCGATCAATTTCGTGCATCGTATAAACTTTTATGCCCATTTCCTTAATAAGTTTTTTCTCGCCTGGATCTAAATCACGGGCTCCAATAATGACCACATTTTCAGGCTTTACTTTTGGTGTATAACCGCCAATATTCGTTAGTACTGGATGTCCAAGTCCTAGGCTAGCAGCTAAAGACATACCATGGATATTTCCTGATGGAGATGTTTCAGCTGTATTTAAATCGCCGTGCGCATCATACCAAATAACGCCTAAGTTGTCATAATGTTTCGAAACACCTGCCAATGTTCCAATAGCAATACTATGATCTCCACCTAAAACTAAAGGAAAGCGTTTACAGGATATAACCTGATCCACTTGTTGACCAAGCAAGTCATTTGCATCTGCAACGGTTTGTAAATTTTTTAAATTAGTTGCTGTATCTATGTTTTCATCTTTATTTACGAAATCGATTTTTAAATCCCCTAAGTCATCAATTGAATAACCAAGTCCCTCAAGTCGGTCTGCTAGCCCCGCATATCGGATAGCACTCGGCCCCATGTCAACCCCTCTTCTTGTTTGACCTAAATCCATCGGTACCCCAATAATTGTCACTTCTGTGCGCATGATGTTTCTCCTCTCCCTGTATTACTTTCACAGTATAATGAAAATGAAACATTGACTCAACTTAACATTATTCTTAATTTTTATACAGTTCAAATTATTAGAAACATAGATTTTCTCATACCTAACTGAATGAATAAATTCAATTTCTATGCATACCAAGACATTATTTTACACTTTAACGCATTCTTTTGTCAGAAATATCAAAAACTAATGATAAAAATTTTTTCTTTTTGTACGATTTTTCAATATCAATATAGTAAATTAAGGTTATAGATAAATATATTTCTAAAATATTATTATTCGTCCAACTTTCCAACATACAGAAAAAAAGCCTTACAAGATGATCGTAAGACTTCAATCGTAACTATCCTATTTTAATATTTCTGGACAAATAATTGACCATCCGCTTGAATTTCTGCATAAAACACTTCTTCTATGTTTTCCACTGCTGCTTTGCTCAACTCATTTTTTAACCATTCTCTATTTTTACCGATTTCTAATAAATTTCTTTTTAATAATTTGCCGTCGGATATAATTTCTGTCGGTAAAAAAGGTGGACATTTAGGTGAGATGTTCAAATCGATTTTTTGTGTGCCTTGAAATTGCGGTTTTTTCAGTATACTCAGCGTACCATTTGGTTCGAGGATGGCAAAATCGATTTCATCAACCGAAAAAACTTGGTATTGTCTAATCATCATTGTTAAATCATCAATATTAACACCAGTTCGCTTCAACGCTTTTCGATCAATTCTACCATGTTTAATAACAATGGTTGGCTGGCCATCTAAGATCATCCGTATTTTCCCTGATTTCAAACTTATATAACTAATGAGTGTTGTCAGCACACACCAAATGACTAAGCTTAATAAATCTTTCATGTAATCCTTTGTGCTTAAAACAATCATATTGGCCGCAATTGAGCCAATGGTGATACCCGTTACATAGTTAAAAAAAGTAAGCTGACTTAATTGTTTTTTTCCTAAAAAGCGTGTCATGGCAAGCAACACAAAAAAAGTTAAGGCCGTTTCCATTGCTATTTGTAAGTAGCTTACATCTTTCATATGACCACTCCTATCTTAACAATAGAATGTGTCATGAATTGTTATAAATACATAAAAAAACTAGACTTTTAACATGCCACGTTAGTCCGCATCTTGCATTTCTAGGTAGCGATATAATGTCGATTTGCTAATACCTGTTTCATTTTTAATATCATGTAATGTGAAATGACCAGAATGGTACATGGCCAATGCTTTTTGAATATTGACATCTGGTTTTCTAGGTCTGCCAAGCGTTTTCCCTTGCTCTCTTGCATTTGTAATACCAATAGAAGCTGCCTGTTTCGGTGGTAGACCTGGCATGATTTCAGCAGCAACAGGTGCAATGGCACTCGTAATAGCCCCATTAGTAAAAGAATATGGACTTCATTATTTACTAGCTGCTACCATTTTAACAGGCATTATTCAAATTATTTTTGGCTTGCTAAAAATAGCAAAGTTAATGAGGTTCATTCCAAATGCAGTCATGATTGGCTTCGTTAACTCTTTGGCAATCTTAATTTTTTTAGCACAAGTTCCTCAAATTATCGGCACATCGATGATGACCTATGTATTTGTCGCTTTGACACTCGTACTTTTGTATACTTTACCACGATTTATTCAAGTAGTTCCAGCCCCCCTCATCGCCATCGTCGTATTAACTACAATAGCGATTTATAGTGGTGTTGACTTGCGAACAATTGGTGATTTAGGTGTCATTACGAAAACTTTACCGACATTCACCCTGCCACATGTGCCTTTTACGTTTGACACATTACAAATAATTTTCCCCTATTCGTTAGCATTAGCAATTGTCGGTCTAATCGAATCTTTATTAACCGCACAAATCGTGGACGATATGACCGTGACAGAAAGCGATAAAAATAAAGAAGCCCGAGGGCAAGGTATCGCTAATTTCATTAATGGCTTTTTTGGCGGAATGGCTGGCTGTGCAATGATTGGACAATCTGTTATTAATGTCAAATCAGGCGGACGCGGTCGATTATCGACACTTGTTGCAGGGTTATTTTTAATGTTTTTAATTCTTGTGTTAGGTGACCTCGTTGTCAAAATTCCAATGCCAGTATTAGTAGGCATTATGATTATGGTCTGTATCGGTACGTTTGATTGGAGCTCTTTTAAGTATTTAGTGAAGGCCCCTCGTAGTGAGGCAATTGTCATGCTTGTAACGGTAATCATCGTTGTGTACACACATGATTTATCGAAAGGTGTTATTGCTGGGGTTATTTTAAGTGCCATATTGTTTGTCATTAAAATTTCCACATTACAAGTGATCAAAAATGGTTCTTTATATAAAATAGAAGGTCCATTGTTCTTTGCTTCTACGCATCATTTTGTCGATTACTTTAAACATACTGACTTCTCGGAATGTAAAGTAACGATTGATTTTTGTAATAGTCGTATTTGGGACGATTCTGCAGTCCATGCATTGCATAAAGTAAAAGACTTACTACTAGCAAAAGGGATTGCTGTTGAAATAAAAGGGCTAGATACATCCAGTCAAAAACTAATCGATCGATTAGAAAGTATAACTTCTTCTCACTAACAACCAAAGGAATTCCGTATTATTTACGCGGGATTCCTTCTTTATTTCGCGGGATTCTACCTTCTTTTCGCGGAATCCACTCGCTGTTTCGCGGAATTCGCTCCCTCTTTCGCGGGATTCTACCATCCTTTCGCGGAATTCACTCCCTCTTTCGCGGAATTCGCTCCCTCTTTCGCGGAATTCTACCATCTTTTCGCGGAATTCGCTCCCTCTTTCGCGGGATTCTACCTTCTTTTCGCGGAATCCACTCCCTCTTTCGCGGGATTACACCTTCTTTTCGCGGAATTCTACCTTCTTTTCGCGGAATCCACTCGCTGTTTCGCGGAATTCTCCCCTCCTTTCGCGGAATACACTCGCTCTTTCGCGGAATTCTACCTTCTTTTCGCGGAATTACACCCTCCTTTCGCGGAATTCGCTCCCTCTTTCGCGGAATTCTACCTTCTTTTCGCGGAATTCTACCTTCTTTTCGCGGAATTCACTCGCTCTTTCGCGGAATCACACCTTCCTTTCGCGGGATTCTACCATCCTTTCGCGGAATTACACCTTCTTTTCGCGGAACTACTCACAGATATTTAAATAAATATATTTATCTCTTTTTTAACAAAATTTGGTGTATGATTTAATTATTGTTGATTATCTTTGAATCTGATAAAACCGGAGGATATCGTATGAAAAATAAGAAAAGTTGGTACCGAATGTGGAAAATACTTTCCTTTGCATTGTCCATGCTCCTTCAAGTGTATTGGTTTCGCATACGAAAAAAATCAGATGCGCAATGGGCTCTGTTATGGGAAAAGCTTGGTCGTCAATTTCGTCAAACCTTATTCGAACTTGAAGGTGTCTTAATAAAAGTCGGGCAACTGCTAAGTATTCGAGAAGATTTACTGCCAAAAAGTTTTATTTGTCAAATACAAGATTTAGTAGATCAAGTCCCTCCTTCACCTTGGGAAGATATCCAACGTGTATTAGAAAAAGAATGGGGAAAACCTCTTACTGACATCCTACATTCTATTGAAACAACAGCGGTGGCTTCAGCATCTATCGGCGAGGTCTATCGCGGAAAGTTAAAGGATGGCACGGATGTAGCAATTAAAGTGCAACGTCCCTCTATCCCTGCAATCATGCGTACAGACTTTCGTTCTTTAGCGATTATTATTTGGTTTGCGCAATATTTCGCCCCCATTCCAAAAGGCTTTATCAATTTTAAAATGCTATTTAATGAAGTCAAATATGTGATAGGTCGGGAATTGGATTTTACAAAAGAACTGCAAGCTATGCAACATTTTAAAGAACGTTTTGCTTCAGTCCAGCAGTTAACAATTCCTACTGCATATCCCGATATTAGCACTACTCATGTATTAGTCATGGAATGGATAGATGGTGCTCGCATAACTGATAGTAAATTTTTAGCTACCAAGCACATTGATAAAGAAGCTTTAGCACAACGATTATTACGCATTTTCTTGCCACAATGGTTAGAGGCTGGTGTATTTCATGCAGATCCCCATGCTGGTAATGTTTTAGTAAAAGCAGATGGCACAATTGTCCTTCTGGATTTTGGTATGGTAGGCGAAATATCAAGAAAAGATGCGGCTAATTTTCAACATTTAATGCAGGCCGTTTTACTAAATAATTATGCACAGGCTGCAGAAACATTAAAAAATTTAGGGTTTTTACTACCAGGAGCAGATTTAAAAATAATTGAAAATGTCCTGAAAGAAGTACTACAACTAGATCTAAATAAAGTAAAAGAAATGGATTTATTTGCTCTCAAAAAAGAAATGAATGACATGATTAAACTATTACCAATCCAAGTACCTACCCGCTTTATTTTTTTAGGACGGTCGTTCGTGACAATTGAGGGCATGTTGCTAACCATCAATCCAGATAAAGAAATATTAGATATACTGAAGCCAGTCTTTTCTGATTGGGTGAAAGAAGGAAACGCAACGAATTGGAAGTCTGTTTTCCAATGGCTCAATGCATTACCGATCTTTAAAATCTTTCATACTGTCCAAGATCTTTTAGAGACGCCTCAACGTTTAGTTATTCAAAAAGAAATATTGCAACAAAGAGATTTTGTATTTACTACCTATGAAAATCAAAAAAAGCATACCTTCCTATTAACTACGCTAGCATTGGGCGGTATTTTTATCGGCCTATATTTGCACTATGCACTACTAACAAAAGCTTCAGCAGGGTTATTATCGCTATCAATCATTTTCTATAGTGTGAGTAGTTGGAAACAGAAAAAATGGTTAAAACAGTTACACCGAAAAATATTGTAAGCCTCCTATTTGATTGGGGGCTTATTTTTGTTGTGTTGTGGAACTGTTCTATATTCCTACTACGCCTCATAAATTGACTCAAATACAGAATAAGGAGATTTGAGCCTATGCATGTTGTTCATTTTTTTGAAAATAAGACTGCCATTTTAAATCAGTTATTAGTACGAATTCCTACTGTTGACGAAAACATTCAACTTAAAGGACGAAAAGCGAAAGTGGTCGACATTATCCAACTGGATGAACGTCATTATCATGTCAATGTACTGTTTGAAAAAATTGTAAAAAAGCAACCTTTAACGAAAGATCTTGGGAAGAAAAAACGATAGTTTCTTCCCTCTTCTAAATAAGTTTATTTACTGACAGGAAGGGTAAATAAAACGAGAGCATCGTTTTTTGTGAACATATTGCGACTTATTCTCATTTAATTCTACTATGGTAAGCAGATTGATTGACTTTTTAAATGATAACAATTATCATTATCATATAGATTGTTTCTTATTCGTTTATTTCAGAATCCCCCCTTATTTTTTGAAATAAACATGCATTAAACGGATATTCTTACATCAGACTAAGAGTATCCGTTTTTTCATTACATACATTGAAGGAGCTGTTCTAAATGGATTATCGTATCGAAAAAGACACAATGGGTGAAATTAAAGTACCTGCGCATAAAATATGGGGCGCACAAACGCAACGCAGTAAAGAAAATTTCCAAATTGGCACAGAACATATGCCAATCGAGCTTATTCAAGCAATGGCGATTTTAAAGAAAAGTGCTGCCATTGCAAATAACAAACTAGGAAAGCTTTCGGATATTAAGGCAAATGCAATTGTGCAAGCTGCAGATGAAATATTGAATGGTCAATGGGATGATCAATTCCCACTTGTTGTGTGGCAAACAGGTAGTGGTACGCAATCGAATATGAATGTCAACGAGGTGATTGCGCACCGTGCGAACCAAATTTTACAGGAAGCTGGTGAAGCTGAGCGCATTCATCCAAATGATGATGTTAATAAATCACAGAGCTCCAACGATACGTTTCCAACGGCATTGCACATTGCAGCTGTACTAAAAGTAGAAGATTATTTACTTCCTCGCCTTCGTTTATTAAAAGCAACATTTGATGACAAGGCTGAGCAGTTTAAAGATATTATTAAAATTGGTCGTACCCATTTACAAGATGCAACGCCACTTACTTTAGGTCAAGAAATCAGTGGCTGGTCCGCCATGCTTGGCAAATCCGAACAAATGATTAAACATAATGTAGATTATATGAAGGAGCTTGCCATTGGCGGTACAGCAGTCGGAACTGGCATTAACGCACATCCTGAATTTGGTGACCGCGTAGCAGCTGAAATTAGTGAACTGACAGGCAAACAGTTCACATCAGCCGCTAACAAGTTTCATGCACTAACAAGTCATGATGAAGCAGTTGTAGCACATGGCGCCTTAAAAGCACTCGCTGCCGATTTGATGAAAATTGCCAATGATGTCCGCTGGTTAGCAAGTGGTCCTCGTTCTGGTATCGGTGAAATTACTATTCCAGAAAATGAACCAGGCTCTTCCATTATGCCAGGTAAAGTGAATCCAACACAAAGTGAAGCGATGACAATGGTCGTGACGCAAGTTGTTGGCAATGATGCAACGATTGCCTTTGCCGCTTCGCAAGGGAATTTTGAACTAAACGTCTTTAAACCAGTCATCATTTATAATTTCTTACAATCAACTCGTCTACTAGCCGATACGATGAAATCATTTAATGACAACTGTGCTATTGGCATTGAGCCAAACAAAGAGGTGCTTGATCATAATTTACAAAACTCCTTAATGCTCGTAACTGCTTTAAATCCTTATATCGGCTATGAAAATGCAGCAAAAATTGCAAAAAAAGCCCATAAGGAAGGTACAACGTTAAAAGAAGCTGCCATTGCTTCAGGCTTATTAACTGAAGAACAGTTCGATGAATATGTTGACCCAGCTACAATGATTTATCCGAATGCCTAAATACAAAAGGCACCAAGAAGTTTAGAACTCTTGGTGCCTTTTTATGTTTTTATTGACGTGTTACTTTGAGTTTACCAGCGATTCACGCTGTTTTAGCGATTGTTTTGAGTCTATCAGCGATTTAACTTGCCTGTTCAACTACATAGCTTGCTGGAATGAAAAATATGCTGTAAAGGTCAGCATCAGTATTAAACGTCACCGCATAATAGTTACCGATTTTAAAACCTGCACTTTTCAGAACCGTACCCGCTGGTAATGGACGTGCAAGTCTTTGATAGTAATCGTTATTATTAATTATATATGGTTTGATATGCTGTACAGTATCTTTTGTGACATTAAATAATGTTTCCTTATTCACCACTTGCGGTTCGATTAATTGAATATCCGTTGGGTCAATTGTTCGCTTTTCAATACCGCCACCTACAAAACTCATATCATACGTATTGACAAGCTCTCCATGTTCAAAAATAAAATTACCCCATTTATTCAAATAAGTATAATAGGAGTGAGCATGCGTTGCCAAGCTATCACTCTCATTATAAAATGAGTAAAACGGTTTATCTCTATTTATCCACATATAAGCAGGATTTTTATAAAATTGTACACGTTGTTCAAATGGAATTGCCTTAAATACTGTTAAATTACTTGCTTGTACACGATATCCTGAGCTCATCCAATAATATGTTTGCCCACTATATTTCTCAATATTATATACGCGGAAGTAGTTTCCCTTTTTAACTAACATCGATTCAAACTGACCACTGGCATTTTTCTTATACACTTTTACATCTTTAGAAAACGTTAACTTCCCTGTTTGCCCTTTGACAATTTCTACGCCATCATAAATCACTTTCGCTTGGGACGTTGGTACATTTCCTCCTAGTAAAACAAATGCGCCAAGTAAAATTATAAAAAATTTTTTCACTATTCTCCTCCTAGTAAGCTTTATTCATTTCTAGTAATATCGTAATATTTTACCAATAGTTAGGAAGGGTGTCAAAAAACTATCAAAAACAGCGTGATTTGCCATCCATGCTTGCATAAAATAAATGCCTCATTTTCAAATAGTTGATTCTTGCCATAGTCGTTGGACATCTAAAAGATTAGCACCTGAAAAAGTCAGTTTATAAATATCTGGTTTTGTAGTGCTTTGCCAAAAATCATATCCATACGCTTTATTATAATAGTTCATGATGATTGTCATAACATTTCCATGTGTCCCAATAATGATTGTCTTGCCTTCATACTGTTTTAGAAGATGATGAATAACCGGAATCGCTCGATTTTGGACATCGTTTACTGATTCACCTTCTTGTAATGAAAAGTCAGCATCTTCAAAGGAGCTTTCAATGGCTTTATGAATTTCTTCTTCTGATAATCGATAATTCCCCTTTAATGTTCTTTCTTTTAATGCTTCCATCACTTGTACTTCTAAATGATGGTGTTTTGCAATGTCCTCTATCGTTTGAATCGCTCTTTTATAAGGACTTGAAATGATTGCATCAATTTTTACATCTGCCAATAATGCGGAAACTTTATGTGCGTCCATTTCACCTTTTAATGATAGTGGTCTTGTCCTTTCTTCACCCAGGACAAATGGTGATGTAGCATGTCTGATCATCATTATAGTCGTTTCCATATTACTCCCCCTTGTGAATTCGACTTAATTGTAACAAAAAGGTAATTTCATTTAAAGACATAAGAGCCTTACTAAAATAACTTTCAGTAAGGCTTTTAGGAAATCTCATCTAGAATATTGTTGCAACTCTATATGTTTTTGTTTTAATGTATTCCAAATTTTTATTGATGTTACAAATAGCAGTATAAATGATACGATGACGATTACTAGCCCCATTGAATAATCATGTAGGTTATTTCCGATATAACTATACAATATCCTTAAGGGCGTACTCGCAATCAAAATGGTCAAAAGGTACGTTGTAAATTTTATTCCTACAGATGCTGATAAAAAACAAATAACATCTGCGGGCGCTATCGGACAAATAACCCCGATTGCTAGAAATTTATAATTGTAAGTTTGTAATAAATCATTCAATTCGGGGTATCTTTTTTTAAAATATTGATGCACCTTTTCTTCAGCAAAACTTTTTGAAACGCTATAAACTACTGTCTCACTTAAGAGCAGTCCAGCGGTTGATAAACAAAAGGCTTCCATTGGAGAAAAGCAAAGACCACCTAAGATCATGAATGTTGTACCAGGAATAAGTACAATCAATCTAATGAGCCATAGTCCAATAAACAGCAAGTATGCATAATCTTTATGGCTAGAAACTACATCCTGTAACGTACTCATATTCAGTGAAAGGATATCAAAATGCTTTACTATATAAACGATTAAAATCCAAATGACGATTATGGTCCATTTCTTTCTCATTTCCTCACGCTCCTTTACACTTTCGGTAAATACATAATAAAAATGAAACATTAAGAAATACACCTGTGAATCATTAAGGATTCTTAAGATAATCAATGTGGATACATATGTCAATGTATGATAAAAGGTGTTACACAGTGCTGATCAATTGAATCGAACAAAAAAAGAGAATGTATCGTTAGTTCCAGACACATCTCTAGTCATTGTTTAAAATTATTTGTTTGTAACAGGAAGTACGACCGTAAAAGTGATCCAACCATTTTTATACTCTGCATAAATATCGCCATGATGCAGTTCCATAATTCTTTTAGAAATAGAAAGCCCAAGACCACTACCATGTGCATCCATTCTCGCTTTGTCTCCCCTAAAAAACCGTTCAAACATTTTATTAATATTGTCTAGCGGAGGGCTTTCCACTTGGTTTGAAAGTTTTAAAACGGCAGAATTTTCTTCAGCCTCAAACGATATAAGTAATTCTGATGGTTTTTGGCTGTATTTTATCGCGTTTATAAAAAGGTTTTCATATACACGAACCATTTTTTCAATATCGATTACGACATGAATATCTTCCTCAGTAATTAGATTTTGAACAGTCAATTGTTCCTCTTCGAATATTGGAATATACTCTCCTACGATTTGCTGTAGTAAACTCACCATATCCACATTGCTCAAATTTAACTTTACATCAGGGCTTGATAAACGGGAAAATTCAAACAGTTCATCGATCAGATGTTTCAATCTCAAAGATTTTGAATAAATCGTTTCAAAGTATTCCTGAAGCTGTTCTTTATGTTTATATTGACCATCCTTTAATAATTTCAAATAGCCAATAATTGACGTCAATGGTGTACGTAAATCATGCGATATATTTGTAATTAGTTCATTTTTTTCTTTTTCCATGAGTCTTTCATGTATAAATTTCTGTTCTAACTCTTGCGACATATAATTAATGTTCATCGCTAGTTGAGATAGTTCGTCCTTCCCTTTAATCTCAATTGTTTGTCCTAGTTCTCCACTTGCAATATGTTGAACGGTATCGGAGATTAACTTCAAATACATTATTTTTTTCCTAATTAGCATAATAAAAATCAAAACAAAAGTTACGATAGCAGTAGAAAACCAACCAATAAAGGCCACACTTGCTTGCAATACATTGAGATTTTTATTGTTCATTATCATACTAATTAATTCAAATAAAGGTCTAGATATAATGCTCATCATAAAAATAGCGCCGAATAAACTGATGACAATCATCATTAGGATTTGAAAAGAAAGTTTATTACGAAACTTAATCGTTCTCATATTTTATAGCCTACACCCCAAATCGTCTTAATATAAATTGGATGTTTTGGATCGTCCTCGATTTTGTCTCTAATTTTTGTAATGTGTACCATAACCGTATTATCAGACTTATAAAAGTCATTTTTCCAAACTGCTTCATAAATTTTTGCAACACTTAAGACAATTCCTTTGTTTCGAGCAAGAAGTTCTAAAATATCGAACTCTTTTGGTGTTAATCGAATTTCTTGCTTTTGTATCCAAACTTGACGTGTATCTGTATTGATTGTTAAGTCCCCTATCTCCATTACACTTTTTTCAAAAGTTGTTTCCGTATTGTATTTTTTATACCTTCTTAATTGAGATTTCACCCTAGCGATTAATTCTAATGGGTTAAATGGTTTAGATAAATAATCATCAGCACCCGCAGCAAGCCCTTTAATTTTATCCATATCCTCTGATTTTGCTGAAAGCATAATAATCGGCATGCTCCGCTCCTCTCGAATCTTTAAGCATGCTTCGATACCATCCATTTTCGGCATCATGATATCTAAAACAATCAGGTCAAACTCTTTTTTTTCGAGCATTTTTAATGCTTCCACTGCATCCTCTGCTTTTTCAGTTTCCAGCCCTTCATTTTCTAAATATACTGCAATAAGATTTCTTATCTCATTATCATCATCAACAATTAGTATTTTTGACATCAACGATTTCCTCCGCATGTTTATTTGCTACAGTACAGCTAAAAATGTAAGCAGGTGGCCAATTTCTAAATTCTCTTGTTATTTCTAATTTGGCAAAAAACTGTTTTATGAATGCCTTTTTACATTTTGTATATTGAAATGTAATGAACAATCCATTATCTTTTAGTATTTTTGTTGTGTTGTCTATAATCTCCCATGATATCTTTTTGGGTAAACTCGAAAATGGAAGTCCAGAAATAACGTAATCAGCATAAGGAATATGATACTCTTGCAAATAAGTTTCAATATTTTCTGCAGATCCATATTTAATGTATATATTATCATGTCCTTTATAGCGCTCTTTAAGCATTGCATAAAATTTCATATTATTTTCTACTAATAAAATAATTGTCTTGCCATTTCTTTTGGAAAGCAATTTATCTGTAAAAACACCTGTACCTGGGCCATATTCAACTATATAATTTGCTTCTGTAAAATCAATTTTTTCAATCATTTTATCACCTAAAAAACTTGAGCTTGGAAGAATGGCACCAATCGTTTTAGGATTCTCCATAAATTGAAATAAGAAAGAAAACTTTTTCACTACTTTTCACCTCTAGGTTTGAATTGATAATCATACTTTAAAATTCAAACCTTAAGAGAACATGCCGAAAATTCTTAAGAATCCTAAAGAAAGTGCCTGGCACCAAAACAATTTTGAATATTCAGATTTTAAACTACAATAAAAAACCCTTCCAGCGTACTTTGGAAGGGTTTACGTTATGTTATTGCATTAATTCTTCGAAAAATTCAACAGGTACATATGTTTTTGTTGGTTCTAATAAAGCAGGTGCTTCTTCAAAATAACGTAGCGCTTTATTGTAGCCGTATGCTTTTTCACCACGTGTAATAGTATAAGATACCACACCTTTTGAAACAATGGCACCAGTTCCTGTTGATTCTACTTTAAAGCCAAGTTGTTCTGCGATAAGTCGTAATGGCACCATTGTTGTACCATTTATATCATAAGAATCACTTTTAATGATTTCTTCAATAGCTGCATCAAATGAAGCTGGTTGTGCTTCTTCCGCTTGCTCTTCAGCTGTTGCATCCAACACAACTACTTTTGTAGGTGGTGTTTGTGCTGGAATACTTCTTGTTGTAATTGTATAGAACACTAATAAATGTTGCTCCACTAAATCTTCAGCTGTTACTTCTTTACCTGATTGGCTTTGAACATTTGTTTCTTTCCCAACATTTAATTTTAATGAGTTATCCGTATTCACTAAATCTTTGTCGAAAAAGTCTACTGTAGCACTGCCCATTTCCTCGGTTTCTACAATAATGACATCCGTGTTATATTGTGGGGGATAGATCATCAACATTGGCTTATTCGCGTACGTATAAGCTGTTACTTTATCACCTTTTTGGAGCTTTGCTTCTTTTCCTGTATTATCAAAAATAAGCGTGTCCTTATTTACGACAAAAACGTTTGTATTTTCTCCATCTTTCGTTGTGTAATAAGTCGCATTATTGCGTTCTTCCACATTTTCAACTGTACCAGCTACTTTTATAAAAGTCGGCTGCACTTGTGGGTTTTGTTGTTCTTGTTGCGTAGCATTTGTCACAACTGCTTCTCCTTCGTTTGCTGATGCTGTCGGCGCAATGGCAACACTCCCTAATAATAATGCTGTCATTGCAAATGGTACGACCTTTGTCATTTTCATAAAAAATACATCTCCTTCATTTCACGAATTCATAGAAGTAGTCGCTATTGAAAGAAAAAGGTTACATAATTACCAATTTATTTTTATATTTTTCATTTTCGACAATATTTATTCATTCACGAGCTAAAAATAAACGAAAGTCGATCCGCTACCCGTTGTAAAAAGTATTGTTGTTCGCTTTGCTTTAACCTTATCTCTAAGGCGATATCTGGATGATCCGTAATTACGCCAGAAACATTTTTTGCAATAAATTCCTGTAATGATCGATCTTTATTTAAAGTCCAAACAAATAATTCCTTATGCTGTCTCTTTAGCTCGGTCATTAAACGCTCATTGACCCATGATTCCTCAAGTGCAATAAAATCGACAGTTAACTCATCAGTCGCTCCAATATTAAGAGCATAAACAATACCTACACGCAAGTTAGGCGTAATGGTCTTTAACTGTGTCATCAATTGCGCATTGGCGGACTGCACATAATACGTATCTAACACTTTATAATAACGCAATTTTTCTACTAATCGAGGCAATAAGTCCTCCCTTTCGCTACCGTGCGCTTTTAATTCAATAAGCAGCGTAACATCAAGTGCTTTCGCGATTTCAATAAACTCATCTAAAGATGAAATTTTATCAGTCATGCCATTGTCATAAATCGGGATTGTTTTTAAATCTCGAAGTGTCATGTTTGCAATAACGCCATTTTTCCCAGCTAAGCGTCTTAATGTACGATCATGATATACAACAAACTCTCCATCTACTGTTTGCTGAATATCTATTTCCACGAGGTCGGCACCTGCTTTGGCCGCACTAACAAGTCCACTAAGCGTGTTTTCTATATTTCCGGCTGTATAACCCCGATGTGCAATAATTTTAGTATTGGGCGCATACACACTTTTATCTAACATGTATATATTGATTAAGCTGAAAATGAAAAAAATAACACCAAGCACGATTGGCAAAGCGTTAAAGCGTTTGCTCTTATACGTATTTTTGGGTATTGCTAAATTACGGCTAGTATACGTAAAAGCAACCATTACTTGCGCAAACATCGATTGCAACAAACTAAATAATCCGATAAAAACCAAATCTAAAAACGCGAACGTGAGCCCTGCCGTTACAAGTGCACCACTTGGCATCCATCGCTCTAACAAAAATAGAGGTAACATGCTGACAACGGTAATTGTTAATAAAAGCGCGAAATAACCTGTTAAATTAAGCGCAAGTAAAAAGAGTATCTTCATTAATCCCCTTTTTGAAAAGCGCCAGCTCTGTAAAAACGATTGACCAATTGATATTTTCGGCTGTATTGTAAAAATCGTTAATGTCAAAAAACTTCGGAAGCTTATCAATACTACACTACTCACTACAGCAACGTATACTATTCTTCCTAAGTGTGTACTTAGAATGTCATTTGTCATAAAGTGATACAAAGGTATCTCTTGTATAATTGGAAGAGGAAATACTAACGATGCGAACGGCAACAATAGGATTAAGTAAACAATGAAATAAATGACTTGTAAGCTAAAAAAATAGATAAGCTTACGATTGAGTTGTTGCCAAACTGTTATAAATCGATAGCGAATACCTCTTTGCTGATGATAAGCCATGACAAATAGGAAACCCATCTCATAATAAGTAAAGAGCAATACGACCAATAGTAACATTAACATTATTCCTAGAACAAAGGGGTGCGCCAAAAAACTTTGAAAATTTTGTTCAGTAATACGTGTATAACCCGTTATGTTGAGCATAATGCTCCAAAGTAGTGTTGACACCAGAATGGCGAATAAAAACTGAACTATTCGAATCAAGATGAAAACACGTACATAGTCGTTGCGATATTTATAAATGTAATAGATTGCTTGTCGCACTATGTGCTCTTTTTTCATTATCTCACCCCTGTCGCGTACTAGCCGTTTCCACTATTTCTCCTTATAACGTATGAAAATTTTTGTATTTCAAGTTATCTTGAAAATAAAAATATCCTCCATTTTGCCTCAGCGTAATGGTTATCCTAATTTTTCGAGACTACAGCCAAGTTGAACGCGTCATTTAAGAACCGACGACCTTTTATTCAAGCGAAGCAAAAGAAAGAAATATCCCATTAGCTTATGCTTGTTTTTGTGAGAAGATAAATGACTTCGAGCACTGCATACCATTATTTGAAACATTTTACGAACCCCAACAGTAAATAAAGTATTATAAACAACATAAGGTGGAACTTTGTTGCACTTTAACATCGGTGATACTATTAGTACTTTGTTTATGCTTGTTATTTTTATCGCAATGTTTTACTTTCTGATAAATATAATTAAAAAAGTAAGGTCTACCCCACTTCCGCTTCCTCCAGCAACGCTACAACAACAAGTAGACGAACGATCAATGCATATGAACAATTTGGAGAATCAAGTGCGAGAACTAGCTGAACGTCGCTAGCTCAATGACACTCCTGCTAGCAAAAAAAATCGTTGTAAGGCTAAGCCTCACAACGATTTTTTGTCTTTTCATAAACAATACGACCATCCACAACTGTATAAGCGACTTGAATGTGTGGTACTTTTTCAATATCTACAGCGAAAATATCTTCTTCGAATACAGTGAAATCAGCACTAAATCCTTCTTTTATTTTACCTCTTGTCTGCTCTTGCCCAATAATTTCAGCAGATCCTACTGTATACAGGCGCACT